>WQVP01000019.1 GCA_009785765.1 Alphaproteobacteria bacterium
ATTCAATTCTGATTGTACCGATATAGTACGCAGTGCCTGCCTCTGGTACGGTATCAATTTTGAATGATGGATTACGGATGCTGGTTGTGAATATATGCTGTGTGCCAAACACTGGGATATATCTGTGCTCTGTGCGGAATCCAATAGACCGTATGGCAAGTTTGTTTCCGGGCCTTACCTCTATGGCAAAGAACTCATTTGTTGGAAGTTCTGTGTACTCTGTGTCAATGCGGTTGTTCCAACGGTCATTTATGTTTGTTCCATCGCCCCGAGTTGTGGCAAGTGCGAATTCCAAATGTCTGCGATCACGTTCACGCTTTTCACCGAATCTGTCGCTTATCGCCGGGTCCAATTCCATTTTTGCGATAAAGATTGCGTTTTGTTGTCTTGGCGCACGGCCTTCGCGCAATGCGTTCTGAGAGCTGCCCCCACAGGCAACAAGACCAAGGGCAAGTCCAAGTGTTAACAGTTTTTTCATAATTTATCCTTTTGTTTAATTTTTTTAATTACCAGAATCTGCTTTGGCCAAAGTGCCATCTTACGCCGACGTATGCGCCGATGTTATTGGTTCTCCAATCGTCAAAGCTCCAAGTAGTATCCCATAAAACGCCAACATCCATTTTAAATCTTTCTGTTAATTCGTATGTTATGCCTGTGCGTGCCACAAAGACAAGTCCGCCGCCGAAATCATCGCCAGCCCCTGTTGCTGGGGTGTCTGGAAGACTCATAAACCGGAATCCGGCGCCGACGCCGATATAAGGGCGCACTGTCCATTCATCAAGTCCAATGTCCATATATACGTTTTGTACAAATCCATAAGATCTGAAATCAGACATATCACGGTATGATAGTTCAAGACCAGAGCGAAGATAAATCCAATCTGTTTGCCAATATTGTGATCCTATGGTAATGCCAAAACCAACACCGGTCGGACTTGCGACATTGTGGCCATAATATGAGATGTCGCTTGATAGAAATTCGCCCCGGAATCCGATATATAAATCATCACGTCTTGCATCGGCTGCGGTTGTGATAAGTGTCGCTATTAATGCAGTTGTTAATATTTTTTTCATTTTTTACCTCTCGCATTTCATGGCCCATGCCCGGTGCCTGTGGAATTGATTTGGTCCGATTACTGCACCGCCGTGCGACCAAGAGTGTGATTCAACGACTCTGATGGTGTTTGCTCCACGTGCCGCCGCAGAGTTCCGTACAAAATTCCAAGATTGTTCATAAGAAAGATTGTCGCCCATAGTGTCTATGGCGCTTCCAATTGTTCTGCAATTGTCCGGTCGTTCTGTTACAACTTTTATTAATTCTCCGCCAGGGGTCAAAGACCGAATGGGCGTGCATGCCGAAACAATCATAAGCAAACACATGGTCATAAGAATTTTTTTCATGTTTTTCCTTTTGTTGTACTTATAGGGGTTAAATTCCTATAAATTTCCAAAATAAAAAGGCAGATTTTTAGACCAACCTTTTTGTTTTTAAGTTATAACTTTTCCCGAATGTGCGCCAATTTAAGAACGTCTTCGGCAATGTGTTTATTAAAGTCTGCGCTGGTTAAATCAGACGCATATTTAATCGCATTACAAAATGCAAGCGCATCAGAATTACCATGAGTTTTTACAGAATATCCACGAAGCCCCAGGAATATAGCACCCGCATAAGAACGTGGGTCCATTTTGTTTTTAATACGTTTAAATACATGCACAAGTAAAAACGAAACCATAATTGCGATAATAGACTTTTTAAAAGTATCAATCAAAACACGTTTAATTAATTTCGCCGTGCCTTCAATTGTTTTTAAAACTATGTTGCCTGTCCATCCGTCTGTGACGACAACTTGGACGTGTCCGGCGGAAATATCATTGCCCTCCACGAAGCCGATATATTCATACGGCAATTCGTCTTTGTGTTCGTTCAGCAATTTATTTAATTTCTGTAATGTTTCATTGCCCTTTGTTTCTTCTTCGCCTATGTTCAAAAGTCCCAATCTTGGCCGTGGCATTTTACCCACAGTATGGGCATAAACATTACCCATCAAGGCAAAGTCAAACAAAGTCTTTTCATCACAGTCCAGATTTGCACCAAGGTCCAGCATAACGGCACGTTTATCGCCGCCGCCCGCAGGCACCATAGATGTAATCGCCGGACGTGAAATCCCAGATAATGTTTTCAAAAGCATTTTTGAAAGCGCCATTAAAACACCGGTATTTCCCGCCGATACAATCGCAGACGAATTGCCCGCCCGCACGTCATCAATCGCCATATACATAGATGTTTTTTGTGATGTGCGAAGAACCTCGGCCACTTTGTCTGTGCCTTTGATTTTTTCTGGTGCGTGAATAAATGTTGCGTGTTTTAAAACACGTGGATATTTTTTTGCCCATTGCATCATTTGATGTTCATCACCAAATACACGAAAGTGTATATCCATGTTGCGGTTTTGTTTAAGGAATTGATTCATGCCGCCAAAAACAGATTTTGGTGCTTTGTCCCCGCCCATAGCGTCAATGGAAATAATTTTTTGCATCATGTTATTTTGCAACAACTTGCTTTTCATCATAGTTTCCGCATGCGCTGCAAACGTGATGTGGGCGTTTTAATTCGCCGCATTTTTTACATTTACCGGATGCATTTGGTTTTAATGCATCGTGTGAACGACGCATGGCTGATTTTGATTTTGAAGTTTTCTTTTTTGGCGTTGCCATAACTATATCCTTTTTATTTGCTTGCCTATTTTAATCATAAAACAAAAGTTTGCAAGTAAAAAAATGGGGATTATAAAGCTGTCAAACCAAGATGGATAATTCCGTCCTTCGTCATCCCCGCAAAGGCGGGGATCCACTGCGGGATAACGATGGAGTTCTTGTTGACAATGCTCCTTTGCTGTAAAGCAATGGATTCCCGCCTTTGCGGGAATGACGGGGGTTGCGGGCAATCTGTGCAAAAAGTAATAAAAGTAAAAAAGAAAAATCGTTTTTTTATCACCTGATTTTATGATATAATACATAAAGAGAATGAATATAAAAACCACATTTTGTTCAGTTGCTTTGGCGCTTTGCGCCGTCGCCGCCAATGCTGTGTCATTTGCGCCAATGCCAAATGTAAGAGAGGGCACGCCCGTATTCCACACGCCTCCGGCGGGGTGGGTTATGCCTGGGCAACAAAATGTCGGACAGCGCGTATTTACAGAGGTCGTACCAAGACAGCCACAACCCCAGCCATGGCTTCCAGGTGGCGGACAATGGGGCGGTGTGCCGGGTGCGCCTGTGCCGAATTTTTGGGCGCCGACCGGAATAACCGGAATGCCGGTGCCGGATTGGACTGTGTCTGCCGGTTTCACAAGGCGTTTCGCAGAATTTGAATTTAAAACAGGTGTTAATTCCATATTGCAATGGGATAATATGATTATCAATGAAATCGGGTTCAGAGTTGATCATAATTTCAATCTTCGTGATGTTCCGCTATTTGTGTTTGGTGAGTATCGCCGTGGAAGCGTTGTGGATGCTGGTCTTTCTATGGACTTTGACTTGATGCCGTTTGATCCGGCCCGTCCGGATGTTGGTATATTTACAATATCTATTGGTGGTACGTCTGGAAATACGGACTCTTTACGCATAGGTGTTGGCGCACGCCACGCATGGAATTGGAACGGCTGGAAATTCAGTCCTTCGTTCGGATATGAAATATTCCGCCATAATTTACGTATGCACGATCATATTTATCCAAATCCGGGCGTGTTTTTGCCAATGCTTACCGAAGATGGACATTATGTATTCGGCGATAGAGACGGAAATTTTTGGAGCGTGCCAATTGGAACAGTTCCAAATCCAGAATGGTACCAAGTATGTTTAACGCCCGAAGACATCATGGTCGCACAAGTTGGCCCAAATGGACAGCCTATTGTATCGGGCGGCGAATTACAAGTTATTGGCAATCCGTCTGGACAATTCCCAAATTGGGGTGTGGGGCCGGGCAATTGTATTGTTATTGGCGGTGATGGTATGATTCAGATTCCGGGCGTTACACATATTTATAATACAACCTGGTCTGGATTTTTTGTCGGTCTTGAAGTTGAAAAACAAATGACATTTCGTGACAGATTGCGCTTTTATTTCCAAGCCGGATTGCCAAGGTTTTATGCAGAGGGTACATGGCCACACCGTACAGACTGGCAACAAAACCCATCATTTATTGACCGTGGTTCCAATGGTGCATTTTCATACGTGGCTGAAATGGAATATATACACCAGATAAGCGAACGCTTAAAGCTATCATTGCGTGTTGATACAAACTTTTTCCGTGTTGGACAAATTGGCGGTGAATTATTTTTGGCCGGATTCCCGACATACCGCACAAATGAAGACGGGTCAATATGGTTTAATCCAGATCCAAACAGCCCAAGCTATGGCTTGCCACAGGTTATAAATGTTCCGCCGCAAACATTACGCTTGTCTGATGCGCTTAAATACGCACAGTGGCAATCTTTTGGATTAAGACTGGGTATTACATATTTGTTTTAATGAATAGTTATGATGTCGGCGTTGCCGACATTTTTTTACTGGATTGCCACGTCATCGCTTTGCGATTCCTCGCAATGACAAAGCCCTCTTTATTGTCATTGCGAGGAGGTACGACGAAGCAATCCAGTTTATAGGCAAATAATCATTTATTTTTTTCTTTTTCTTTTCTTGTTTTTTCGTTATACTCTGTCCCGCTATGAAAAAATTATATATATTTTCACTTTTCACTTTTCTCTTTTCTCTTTCTGCTTTTGCAGCGGAAAAAGACATCAATCAATGGAATACTACGCTGCACAGAATTCAAGACATGGCGGTTGGGTATGGTATATCTGACCGTGTTATAAACGAAGTTATCCAAGAGGCACAGTTCATGCCACGGGTAATAGAACGTGATCGGAACCAGCCTGAATTTCGTATGACTTTGCAACAATATTTAAATCATGTTATTAATCAAAATCGTATTAATACAGGCCGCCGGATGGCACGCCAATACCGAACTTTGTTGTCAGAGGTTCAGGCACGCCACCGGGTACAGCCACACGTCATCTTGGCGTTTTGGGGGATGGAGTCAAACTTTGGAACGATTATGGGTGCGAACAGAATTTCGGATGCGATGTTGACGCTTATATACGACGGACGCCGTGGCACGTTTTTCACCAATCAATTAATTGCAGTAATGCGGCATGCAGACCGGAATGATTTGCCTGTGGACGGCATACGTGGTTCATGGGCCGGTGCTATGGGGCATTTTCAATTTATCCCGACAACGCTTGCCCGATATGGAACTGATGGCGACGGCGACGGCCGGATTGACATCATAGGCAATTTGCCAGATGCAATGCACAGTGCGGGTAATTATTTGCGCCGTCTTGGATGGAATCCTAATGAACGTATTTGTCGCACAGTGCGCTTGCCTGAAAATTTTGACTGGTCATTATGTAATGCCCGCACAAGAAAAGAATTAAGCGAATGGGCAAGATTAGGCATAACAAATCCTGACGGAAGTGCAATACCACGTGTGGTCGGCATGCGCCCAGGCATAGTATGCGATGAACGTGATAATAATCGTGATGGGTATCTTGTTTATGAAAACTTTTTCCGTGTGCGCCGTTGGAATAATTCCAACCATTTTGGCGTGGCGATTTGTCTTTTGTCGGAACAAATCCGCACCCCTTAATTTCCTTGCATACCTTTATTTTTATTACTATAATTTCAGAAAATATAACAAACTATAACAAGGAATAAAGTCATGCCAATAAAGGTAAATGAGTACGAAGTAAGATTAACCAGGTCAAGCGAAGAACGCCGCCAAGTCCGCAATCTGCGATACAGAGTTTTCTGCGAAGAAGAGGGTGCGCACGCAACCGAAGAACAAAAAGCATTAATGGAAGAATACGACAGTTATGACAGGTTCGCCGAATACATGGCTGTGTTTCATAATGGTAAAGTTGTCGGAACATACCGTATTATCAACCGCGAAGCGGCGGAAAAACTTGGCGGGTTTTATACCGAAACAGAATACAATATATCAAAACTTAAACGTGTCAAAGGCAACATAATTGAAATGTCCCGTGCATGCATTGACATAGATTATCGTGATTCATTGGCGGTGCGTCTTTTGTGGATGGGTCTTGCCAACTATATTTTGGAAAACAAAGTCGTGCTTGTATTTGGCGTATCATCGTTTGTTGGAACAAAGCCTGTGGAATTTGCGCAATGTTTTTCATATCTTTATTATAACCATCTTGCGCCTGTATCTCTGCGCCCTACGGTTCTTCCGGAAAAAATGGGCACAGTTGACAGGTCGCAAACAAAAATGAATATATTGCCAAGATCACACGTTGATGAAAAATTGGCATGGCAAGAAATGACGCCGATATTAAAAGGCTATATGCGTCTTGGTGCCAAAGTGGGCAAGGGTATATTTGTGGATGAGCCATTTAATTCATGCGACGTATTTACATTTATGAAAACAAAAGATATTAACAAAGTGTATCAAAAACATTTTCTTGGGAATCCGAATGCGTTTGACCATCTTGGCATAAAGCCAACAATGCTTAACCAATTTGGCAAAGTTTTATTGTCTCCTGTAACAGGTCTTGTTGCATTGGCAGAATTTTTCCTGGAACCAGAAGAAGCCGCCGAAGTAAAAAGAGGCGAATAAAAAGTGTCAACATCCCAAAGCGAATTTACCGTCAGACTGACCAAAAACGAAAACGAGCGCAAACAAGTGCGCCAGCTTCGCTATCGTTGTTTTTGTCTTGAAAATGGTGCGGCGGCAACAGATGAACAAAAAAAATTAAAAGAAGAATGGGACAACAAGGACGAGCATGCGGAATACATGGCCGTCTTTCATGGCAAAAAAATTGTCGCAACGTACCGCATACTTAACCGTGCAAATGCAAAAAAAATGGGCGGGTTTTATACCGAAAGTCCAGACTGTGGCCGTGATATACGAAAAATAAAAAAGTTGCGTGGCAACATAGTTGAAATGTCCCGTGCATGCGTTGAAATGGAAT
>WQVP01000020.1 GCA_009785765.1 Alphaproteobacteria bacterium
TACTTTTCTGTGAGACCAGAACACACAAACTGCTGTCCGACGGGCGATTTTGACAGCAAAGGCAACTGTTGTTATCACGGGATAAAAAACGAAAGATGTATAATTCCAGGCGCTTATAATCATATCGTAACTCTGGCCAACGGAACTTTATATTGTATAGGCGGAGCGATTAATGCAGAGGGGCATTGCAACGGGCAACTTGCGCTTATAGATGGCAATAATCAATATATAACTGGTATAGACAATGCTTGGCCTCGTTTCCCTGTACGAAAGTATTTCAGAATAGCGCCAGGCAGCGGCGGCGGCGCCCCTGTTTATTGCACTTGGAACTATACTACAGGATGGCCTATTGGTGCACCGACGGGTTGCTTTGTTCCAGACAACTTTATAATCCGTCAAAACTAGGGCTGAATTTAAAATCCCCCGCAAAATGCGGGGGATTTTAAATTTCTATTTCAGAGATGATTTTATCCACAATCTTTAATTCGTCCGACGTGAATTTGGAAAGCACGTAATCCGCCACTGGCATATTTATGATTTGACATCGCTTTGCTCCGTCCATGCAAGATTCTGATTTCTGATTTCTGATTTGAGATTTTATAAAACTAACCACAGACCACTGGTTACTGGTTACTGGTTCTTGGTTACTATTTGGGCGGCCGACCCCTATTCTTATTCTTTTATAATTATTTCCAATTGCGGCCGTGATTGATTTTAATCCATTATGGCCACCGTCCCCACCACCAGTTTTTGTGCGTACATCACCCAATTTTAAATCTATATCATCGTGAATCACTATGATATTTTCAAGCGGGATTTTATAAAACGCCATCAATGCCTGTACCGCTTTGCCGGATAGGTTCATAAATGTTTGAGGTTTTGCCAGGATAGTTAGGAGTTTGGAGTTTAGAGTTTGGAGTTGTGTTTTCGCAACAAGTGCGTCGTGTTCTTTACGCCAATTAACTTCAAACTCCAAACTCCTAACTCCAAACTTATCAATCGCCATAAATCCAACGTTATGACGTGTTTGTTCATATTTGACACCCGGGTTCCCCAGGCCAACTATTAATAAAGGCTTTGATTTGTTCATGGGTTTATTATACAATAAATAATGGATAATAAATAATGAATAATAAATGTGCGCCGCATACGACGCAGACAAAATTATTGATTATTAACTATTAATTAAAAAAGGAGAACCTTATGAAAAATAAAATAATCACTTCCGTCGTTGCTTTGGCTTTGGCAACACCGGCGCACTCTGGAATCGTTGACCTTTACGTCGGACTGTCCGCCGGTATGGGGTCTGCGATAATTGACAACAGCGGCA
Organism: Alphaproteobacteria bacterium; assembly: GCA_009785765.1. Taxonomy (GTDB): domain Bacteria; phylum Pseudomonadota; class Alphaproteobacteria; order Rs-D84; family Rs-D84; genus WRKW01. The sequence goes on from WQVP01000020.1 coordinate 1,331, forward strand.
ACACATCGCAAAATTTCGGCATAATGGCTGGGATTGATGTGCCAATCTTTCGCGCAGAAATAGAATATTCTTTTTTAACAACAAATCATTTTGATGCGCACCTTGGGATGGCGAACGTATATCTTAAAGCACCAATTCCGGTTATAACACCTTATGTTGGTGGCGGCTTTGGACGGGTATTCGGCGGAACAAATGGCGTTGAATCGGGCCCAGCATGGCAAGGCATGATAGGCCTTCAAATGGACGCGCAATTTTTACCACTCTTGTTTGATTTGGAAGGCAGAGTTTTACACGTAAGCGAAATAGTACCAGGCCACAGCATGACCGACGTATCCGCCCGTGTTAAGGTAAGATATCGTTTTTAGGAACTAGGAACTAGGAATTAGAAATTATGGCGACTCTAACAATAATAGATGGTCACAGTTTATTATTCCGTGCATATTACGGTGTGTCATCACGGCTTTCCAATCGTGATGGCATACCAACAAATGCGGTATTCGGACTGGTCAATATGGTGTTGTCGCTTTTTGCCGCACGCAAAAATGATGACGTTTTTATTTGCGTGTTTGACGCCGCACGTGAAAATTGGCGGAACGAAATTTATCCAGAATACAAAGCGAATCGGGGCGATACTCCGCCCGATTTAATCGCACAAATTCCACTTGCGCATGATGCAATGCGGGCGCTTGGCATGCCTGTGCTGGTCATCCCAGACGTAGAAGCGGACGATGTTATCGCAACATTATCTGCGCATGAATGTGCCATGGGGCGTGAAACACGCATAGTTTCGTCTGATAAAGATTTAATGCAATTGGTGTCTGGGTGTGTGCATCTTTACGATGGCATGCGTGAAAAAATTATCCGAACGCCAGAGGTCTTGGAAAAATTCGGCGTATTGCCAGAGCAAGTCGGCGACGTTCTTTCGCTTATGGGCGATTCGTCTGATAACGTGCCCGGAGTGCCCGGAATCGGCCCGAAAACCGCCGCTGAACTAATTAATCAATTTGGCACTTTGGAAAAACTTTATGAAAATCTGGGCGCTGTTAAAAACGAACGCCGGCGAAATTTATTAAAAGAGCATAAATCATCCGCCTTTATTTCAAGACAACTTGTCGCATTAAAAATGGACGTTCCATTGCCAGAATTTAATTTTGCACCACACACGATTGATGGCGCCGCCGCCGCAAAATGGATGAGAGATGAATTGAATTCTAATTCGCTGGCGGCGAAGATAGAGGATATGTTTTCGCCGAAACTGGAAACTGGAGACTGGAAACCAGAAAAAGACAATACCAGTTTCCAGTCTCCGGTTTCCGGTTTCCAATTAATACAAACCGAATCGGAATTAAAGGAATTCTTGGCCGACATAACCGACGCCGTCGCCATAGACACAGAGACCACCGGGCTTTGCCAAATGACGGCGAAAATTGTTGGCATATCTTTGGCAACCGATTCGGATTCTGCGTATATTCCAATTCGGCATATCACCGCACCAACTGATTTATTTGGCGACGCAACCAACCAACAATTACCAATTACCAATTACCAATTACCAATTGCAATCGTGCGTGAAATCCTTTGCCCTATTTTATCAAATCCCACCATCATAAAGGTTTTTCACAACGCAAAATTTGACCTTCATATGTTAACCAACGAAGGGTTTGATATAAATAAAATTGCGCCAATTGATGATACTATGTGCCTGTCGTATATATTAAATGGCTCTGCTCATTCGCATTCTTTGGATGAACTTTCCAAAATTTATTTGGGGCATGATACTATAAAATTTGATTCATTATTTGCGCCCAGAGCACCAAAAAACTTTGCGGCCTTGGACATAGATGTTGCGGCAAAATATGCATCCGAAGACACACAAATTACCATGCAATTATACCGATTGTTCCGCCCAAAACTGGACAGCGACGAGGCATTAAAAAAGCTTTATGAAAATTGCGACCTGCCGTTAATTAAAATATTAATGCACACCGAACGCAACGGCGTATTAATTGACCAGGCCGGCCTGGCCGCACTTTCAGACATACTTCATAAAAAATTAAACGAATTAAGTGCACAAATTTTTGCCGCCGCTGGACGCGAATTTAACATAGCATCCCCCGCCCAACTTGGCACAGTTCTTTACGATGAATTAAAAATCACAGGACCCAAAAACAAATCAACAGATGCGGGTGCACTGAACGATTTGATTGACTCTCATGAAATTATACCGCTTGTGCTCTCGTGGAGAAGTTTATCAAAATTAACCGGAACTTACACGGACGCATTGCCAAAGTCAATCGGCACAGATGGCCGTATTCACACCGATTATCATCAAGCATCAACAAACACTGGGCGCCTGTCATCACGAAATCCAAATCTTCAAAATATCCCGGTGCGCAATAATATTGGCGCTGAAATTCGGAAATGCTTTGTTGCGCCGGCCGGACGTGTTTTAATATCCGCCGACTATTCACAGATACAATTGCGTATGCTTGCCCATATTGCAAATATCCCATCAATGATAGATGCGTTTAAAAACGGAGTGGACATTCACGAGTCAACCGCACGAAAAATATTTCAAATTCCGGACGACGTGCCCGTCGCACGCGACCAAAGGCATTCTGCAAAGACTGTAAATTTCTCTATTGTTTATGGCGTATCGGCGTTCGGACTTGCCCGGCAATTGGATATACCGGTCGGCGCCGCACGTGAAATTATTGATTCATATATGCGTGCGTATCCGGAAATTAATAACTATATGGAACAAACCAAACAATTTGCAACGACGCATGGATACGTAAAAACACCATGGGGCCGCCGCATAGAATTACCCGGAATTAATAATCCACGGTTAAAGGCATACGCACTTCGTGCGGCAATTAATGCACCAATCCAAGGGTTTGAGGCCGACCTTGTCCGATTCGCAATGGTGAAACTGGACGAACTTATATACGGCGCAAATGATATCAAAATCATAATGCAAGTTCACGACGAAATCGTATTTGAATGCGATGAAAACACAGCCGAACAATGGGCGCATAAAATACGCAATACCATGGAAGATATTACAAAAATGTCCGTGCCTTTAATCGCAGATTTTGTAATCGGAGCTGAATGGAAGTAGTTTTATTTAAGACACTTAACGCCAAAACCGGCGGTTGCAATTGCGCCTATTTTATCTTTAAACGAATCGCTTCGCGAATTTAAAACAACCGGCGGAAGACGTTCGTTCCCAACAACAAATCCCGCCGCAGAAAATCCCCCAAATATGGTAAGCGCCTTCCATAAAGAATTACCTTGGTCAATATCATCCGATATCAAAATATCCGGTCTTGGCATGGTTATGCCCTTTATCTCTTGGGCATCTTTTGAAAAACAAACATCAAACGCATTGTGATACGTTTTAATATTTGGTTCACCTTCTTTTAACCATTTTTGCAAAGTTGCCGCATCCACAGACGATTTTATTTTGTCAGAAACCTTTGACGACGGTGTAATAAAATTCACAACCGGAGAACCAGAAAGCCCAAATTCACGGGACAGTCGCACCGCATTAAGCGTTATATTATATTTCTCTGTTAAATCCGGCGATATATTAAGCGCCGCATCCGTTATGATAAACGGCCGTTCCCCGTCTTTGTTAAAAATCGCACAATGTGATAAAAATTCACCGCCCAGCTTTTTATTAAGCAAAAGAATCACACGCATCATTTCGGACGTTTCCACAACACCTTTGACGATAACCGTGTTAATAACATCTATGTCCATTGCTGCAAATTCATCGGGCGATACATCCATCACAGACGTGAATCCAAATGATTCCACGTCTGATAATTTTATGTAATTTGATTCATGCCCTATGACGATAAGTTTTTTCATGCGACGACTATAAAATAAAAATAAAAAAAATGAAAACAAAAAATCCCGCAAAAATGCGGGATTTTTTAAAATTTATTTATATGAGACAGATGCGCCGGGTTTCGGAAGCGTAGTGTATTAAACATACATGAGCGACCGAAACCCAAGCAGATGTCCATAGAAATCAATTTTAACGAAGTGCGTCTACCATTTGTTCGTATGGTATAGCCCCTGGGAACGTTCTGTTGTTAATCAAAAAGAACGGTGTTCCTTGGACGCCAAGTGCTTCGGCGCTTTCACGAACATTAGAGAATTCGCGTTGTACGAATTCGCTGTTAAGATCACGGCGAAGTCTTTCAACATCCAATCCGATTCTTTGTGCAACACCCATAACGTTATCAACAAAACCTTGTGGAGTTTCGGCATTTGCCCAAGACATATCGTCTTTAAGTTGTTTTAACAATTCAACCGCCATGTCATTGTCTTGTTGAACAGCGGCAACGATTGCACGTGTCGCAGCATCAGAACGCAAACCATGGATTGAAAAGTTTTTAACAACCACACGTACGTTATCACCGTGGTTTTCAACCAAACGATTTACGTCTGCTTGTACACGGACACAGAACGGGCATGTTGGAACTGTAAAGAAATAGATTGTATTTCTTGCATTCGGATTACCCATTATCGGCGCACGTGAATACATATCAGAACCCATACGGCGGATTATCCGACGAATTTCACGTTCAGATGCGCCGGCACGTTGGCCTTGTTGTTGCATATTGATTGCCATTTCTTGCAATATCATTGGATTCGCAGTCGTAAGGTAATAAGTTGTACCCATACCCATACGATTAATACCAATGATAAGGAATATCATTGATATAAATTTTAATGATATTTGTAAAATTGCCAATGGTTTTGCAGGAACTTTCTTACCAAGATATTTGGATAAATCCATCCATCCAAGTGCAAAAATACCAACAGCCAAAAGCAAGACGATTAATGTCATAAACATAGTTTCTCCTTTTGTTATAACGAAAAAAGTATAGGACTCTGTTCAGTGTTTTGCAAGAGATTTTTTAGTGAATAAGTGAAAAAGTTGCGGCATGCCTCTCTTTCACTTATTCACTTATTCACTTTGTGCCTTATTAATAAAATAATCCGTAATTTCCGTCGTCAGTGGAAGTGAAAATACTTGGTCCATATATGGCTCTGCGCATTTCCCGCAAACCGCCCGGCCCGTTTTCTTTGATATAAACTTTAAATCACTGCGGGTGCCGCAACCGCCACAGCTTCGCAAATCAATCGCATATCCAAGCGATGATAAAAATGCAATTTGCCACTTTAAATAATCCGAATCGCTTGCAAAATCTATGGTTGCATCAAAAAGCTCTTTGTCTTCCGCACGCTCTGGCAACATGGCATTTATCAAATTAAACGCATTATTCATATTTAAAAGGGCCGCTGTATCCGACATCATCAAATGTGCGA
>WQVP01000021.1 GCA_009785765.1 Alphaproteobacteria bacterium
AAAGAATTGTTTGTATACGTCAAAGACGCCAACCGTTCCTTATCTCTGATACAGCATCTGTTATGGCGCTTGCCCGTGCACAAGTTTCACAAAGCATGTGGGGCGACCAATCATTAAACGCCGCATGGCACGGACAACCTATGGCAATGGACATGGGCATGGGTATGGGTATGATGCCTGTGGCACAGACCGGTATGATGCCAATGCACCAAATACCAATGGGTCAATCAATGGTCGCAACTGGTAATCATATGACTCCATCACAACGTACCACTGCGGGCTCTTTCTTGCCGGGTACAAATGTACCATTGGTACGCAGCACACAGGCAGGCGTCGCAGTTGAATTACAAAGCGGCCCATCGGTGCGTGAATTAAATGATTATTGGACACGTCTTCTTGCACAATTCACAGGACCCGAAGGCGCAGGCATTCTTGAACCGCACCGAAACTCTGTATTCTTTGCAGTTGACGAAGCGGGCGTCGGCGAACTGGGCCAAGGCGGAAATACAGCACGTCTATACCGTCTTCGCATCGGGCCATTACGTGATATAAACGAAGCACAAACACTGTGCGACAGATTGCACAGGTTCCGGAATACTCCGTGCCACGTTGTTCGGATTCAGTAATTTTCAATTGCCTATCTTCAATTTGTTTATTTAAATTAAATTGGAAATAGAAAATAGAAAATAGAAAATAAAATGAATAAAATAAAAAAGCTATTCGCAGATTTAAAACAAACCACACCGGTGCATATCCAGTGGCTGCTTTTGTTTGCTGCGTTTTTGGTTGTTGTTATTCTTCTTATACTTTTATTATCCGGGCGTACGACCACGGCCGATTCGGCTGGCACAACAGTGGCGGCACTTGAATTCAATCCAAATGAAATAGAATGGCGTAATATAGAGACGGGCGAGAGGTTATCCCAAGTTATCCAAGTGCGTGCATCTGTGCCGACCTTAATAACAAGCATCCGTCTTTCTGAAAATATTTCCGGGCTTTCACATGTTGATACTTGTCGTGCAATGGGCGCTATATCATCCGATATTGCGTGCACTATAACTCTTACATTTAACGCAGATGCAACCATGCCCATCACAGGCACACAATTACAAGTCGTATTTCATGCGGCAAATGTGCCGGCAGATATGGCAAACATGGCAACTATGCCGATTGTAATTTCTGTGGCTGCACCGTATGTACCAGCTCCGCCGCCCCCGGCATTTTTTGAACCAGAGATTGATACATCATGGCCAGAACCAGAGCCAATTGTTTGGCCAGAACCAGAACCTGTGATTACACCGGCGCCTTTGCCTCCTCCTCCGCCGCCAGCGCCCGCACCACCAGCACGTCAACATTGCCGTGATTTTGAAGTTGCCGGATTTGATTTAAACGGACAACAATCCGGATGGATACGTCCGCAAGCAGGTCGGTTTTTCTTGTTCGGATTTGGCGACGATTATTGTGATAATGCAATCGGCGAATATAATATTGATTCCGGCATTATATACAGCTTTACAAATCCTCCTTTGATGATTGGGTCAAGTGCGGAACATTTAAACAGAAGACAGGTCGGAATGCGGGGCGAAGTGCCATCATTACAACGTGCACCAGGCGCACGCCAAGTCAATCGTGCACAACAATTGCCAACTCATCAACTTGGGCCTGCGAATGGCGGAATGGGAAGACTTGCTGTGCCTGCGGGCGATCGCAATCGCTTTATCCCGTCCAGCCGTAATCACGCAGTTGTGTCAAGTCGTCCTTATGACCGTACATTTGTATTGCGTCAATTTAAACCGATACCGGCCACAATCGTAAGCGAAGTCCGTGCAGACGCCGACATAGACCGTCGCACCCGATTGCCCGTTATTGCAACTGTTGACCGAAATGTATTTGCCGATAATGGTCGCACAATAATTATACCAACCGGAACACAGTTAATGGGATATGTCACGGGTGAATTACCGGGTCCATATCGCCGCATTGGCCGGATGAGCATCCATTGGTACCGCTTTGTTTTACCAAACGGCGTGGAATTTAATTTCACAGATGCCGGCACTCGGCCGTTTTCTGGCGACTCCCAAGGCCGCACAGGCGTACCTGGACGTGGTTCAACGGATTATATGGAAAGCATGATTATGCCAATGTTAACCGCCGCTGTGCCTGCGATGGTTAATCTTGTTGCGCCGATATCTGACCGCTTTGTTAATCAGATAAATCTGGACAATAATACCGTAACGCAAACCGGAACAATACGTTCATCAGAACTTGCCAAGCAAGAAATTATAAGCACTTGGAACCGTGTTGCACAACGTATGGTTTTGGATGCTTTGGATAATACAACGCCGCCGTTTTCAATTGCGGCCGGTACACGTATAACTGTGTTTTCTCCACGTGATTTAATTGTAACGTGCGATATGGGTGATCCGAATGATTCACGTGATTGCGCTGTTATGCCGGCAAGTGAAGACTATGCACACTTCATAGGCGGACATGAAATGGGTAATCTTCGTCTTTCCGGCGATATTGCTGAATGGATCGGCCAAGTTCGTGCGATGGATGCACTGACCCAGGGGATATGCGCAGTTGATCAAAACGGAAACTTTACAGGTCAGGTGCGTACAACCGATCCGGCCGAGCTTCGCAGACATGGAATTAATGATTTCCGCACGGCACAATTCTTTTGCCAAAGCCAACAATTCCAAGCCCGCAATGTTGCACAATGGAATCAATTTATGCATCAACAACAACAGGTCGGGCAACAAAATGTTATTGGAACATTCCAAGGTCCCACAGGCCAAGGCGCAATATTCACACCAGATTTCCAACAAAACCACCTTGGGATGCAGGTAAATCCAGACACAGGACTTCTTGTAAATCCGTTTGCGCCGACACCATCTGCGCCGGCGGCACCGGCTGTACCAAGCGGACCTTTGTGTGAAGACGGCACATCACCGGATTTCAGTGGATGCTGTACCGGAGAGACGTTAACAGATATGCAAGAAATGGGATGGAATTGTTGCCCAGCCGGCGGCGGCGATTGCTTTCCTCCACTTTTTTAAAAAATGCGCACATTGCGCATTTTTTTAGTGTCGGTGGCCGTGCCAGTGTCGGTGATTTTTACCATTAAATTTACGGACACTGACACCGACACTGTCACGAATTTCGCTTGCATATCACTTATTTTTTGCTATCATTCTTCCAAGAAAAAGAAAGGGGAAAAATGTCATCTGTATACACCGTACTTGCACGCAAATATCGCAGTCAAGACTTTGATTCTTTAATAGGCCAAGATGTTTTGGTAAAGACTCTTACCACCGCCATAGAAATTGATAAAATTGCGCATGCATTTATGTTTACGGGTATTCGTGGCACGGGAAAAACATCAACCGCACGAATCCTTGCAAAGGCATTAAATTGTTTGTCATCAGACAAAGCGACCGCACGCCCATGCAATGTTTGCGAGAATTGCAACGCCATAACCGCCGGCCAACATATTGATGTTATTGAACTGGACGCTGCGTCGCACACGGGCGTTGATAATATGCGTGATTTATTGGATGCTGCGCAATATAAACCAACAAACGGCCGGTACAAAGTTTATATAATTGACGAGGTGCATATGCTTTCCACGTCTGCATTTAATGCGATGCTTAAAACATTGGAAGAGGCGCCGCCACATATTAAATTTATCCTGGCGACAACTGAAATTCGCAAAGTTCCAATTACCATTCTTTCACGTTGCCAGCGTTTTGATTTGGCCAGAGTGGGCGTGGACACACTTAAAAAACATTTCAAAATGATAGCAGACGCCGAAGGCGTACAATTATCAGACGATGCAAATGAATTAATCGCACGTGCGTCTGATGGTTCGGTCCGTGATGGCCTTTCATTATTTGACCAAGCAATCGCACAAACCGGCGGCAATGTTGACAGAGACGCCGTATTAAATATGTTAAAGCGTGCCGACCGGGGCGTCGTCGTAGACTTTATGGATATATTATTATCAGGAGACACAGCGGCCGCTGTAAAACAAGGTGATGAATTATATGAAAGCGGCATGGATATGAGCATGCTTTTATCCGACATGATGGAATGGACACATTGGGCAACACGTCTGCATCCCGCATTAAAAATGGGCGACGCAGAATCTGCGCCATTTTCCGCAAACCAACGTGTGCGTATGCAAAAAACCATTGTTGATGTTTCGTTAAATACATTGTCACGTATCTGGCAAGTGATGGTTGCATCTGTGGAAGAATTACAAAAATCATCAAATCAAAAACAAGCCTTTGATATGCTTGTTGTGCGCCTTATTCATGTGGCCGATATGCCAAGTGTTCCAGCAATGCTGGAACATAGTCCCAAGTTAGGAGTTAGAAGTTTGGAGTTAAACAAGAGTGAAACCAAGTCCGAACCAAAAACTCAACCGACTGCCGAAGATAAACAACCTCAAACTCCACACTCCAAACTCCACACTGTGGATGACCTCTCCGCCGCACTTACCGCCGCAAAAGAAATTATTCTTTTATCAACATTAAAAAACAGTATTGAAATTTCTGAAATGTCGGACGGGCATATAAAATTCTTTAACAGAAACGGCGATAAAGATTTTGCAACAAATCTTGGAAAATGGTTGCATGGATATACAGGAAAGCAATGGAAATTGGAACAAATCATAGAATCTGAAAATATTCCAACCGTAAATGAATCCGTAATTGCAGATGCAAAAACAGATCCACTTGTTGCGGATGCAATGAGTTTGTTTGCTGGCGCAGAAGTTGTTAAGTAACCAGGTTAGTATAGAGAGATATCAAACTATGAAAAAAACTTCAAATATTATAAAACAAACAACTGGTCACTGGTTACTGGTCACTGGTTACTCGCGCAAAGCAGAATCCGGTCGCACATTAATTGAAATGATTGCAGTTCTTGCAATTGCGGCGACTATGGTTGTTGCGGCTTTTGCGGCGTACCAAGTTGTCGCACAAAGACAGATACGTATAATCGCAACCGAAGACTTGCGTGAAATCGCACGGAATTCCCGAATATTGTTTGCAGGACGGCCAAATTTCCAAGGCATCAGTGTTGCGCACTTAATACACATAGGTGCACTTCGCAATGATAACCCGCCACGTATCGCACAAAGAATGTCAATTGGTGCGGGCACGCCATCCGGATTTTTTATAAATCTTTATGGTATGTCTTATTCAAATTGTACTTGGATTTCTTTGCAACATTTTGATTTTGTGGATACGGTCATAGTTAACGATATGATGTCCGGCCATCCATCTGAACATTGCCAAAGCGGCCATAATAACACCGCAACTTTATGGATGATATAATGAAAAAATCTTTGCTTTTTGCCCTTTGCTCTTTGCTTTTGGTTGCGTGTACCGGCTATCGCACGCCTGAACGTGGTACGTGGGATACTATATTACGCGGCGCATCATTTGGTGCGATGACTCATACCGCCATACAGGCAAAGACGCCTATATACCTTGGGGCGGGTGGACGTACTTTGCGTCCGGACGAGGCTTTCGCATACATGGATCAGATTGAACAAGAATTACATAACAGCCTTCGCAAACCAGGGATTCAAATAACACGCCATGGTAATTATGTTATGGTTGTGATTGTACGTGATGCTTTTATGCAAATAGACAATCCAGAATTTTCGGACGAAGGCGTGCGAACGCTTCGCACAATATCACGAATACTTGCAAAATACGACAGGACGTTTATTGAAATTTCTGGGTATTCTGATGCTATGCGTGATCAGAATATGGCATTGGCGTTTTCGTTTGATATGGCTGAACGTGTTGCATTATTTATGGCACAGCATCGCATCCGCACACAACGTATGTTTGTTATTGGCCGTGGAAGCGCACGCCCAATCGCCGATCAATCTGATATTGGCCGCCTGATGAATCGCAGAGTTGAGCTTCGCATTGCGCCGGCGGTAAGATAGCATAAAGTAGAAAGTATAAGGTATAAAGTAGAAAGATTTTTATTCTACCTTCTACCTTCTGCCTTCTACTTTCTACTTTATACTTTATACTTTTTCTGTTATAATTAAAAAAGCGTGTATTATCTTTCGGAAGACTTTCTGGGTACACGTGTCATTTATGACCAAAACCAAGAAATGACAAACAGGCAAAGGAGCCGCAAACTATGATAAACAAAATCAAAAAAATAAATTGGAACAAATTAAAAATAGAACAAACACCAAAAAACATGGCCCGGATGGGAATTGTTGCCGCAATTGTTATTGCGGTTGGTGCGACAACTATGATGATGTTGGCACCGCCTCGCTCTGGTGCATCATTGGAACAGGCTTTGGCCGGAATTGGGACGGATGCGGTTATGGGCGCTGATCTTCGTATTGCGGTTATTCGCATGGATCAAATCCAAGAAAATGCAAATATTTTAACGGATTTGCGCCGCCAAAAAGAATCATTTGAATCACGTCTTCGTGATGAATTAACACGCACACAAAGAACGCTTGAACGTGAACGTGAAGAAATTGAACGTGCCCAGGGAATGTTATCACAAGATGCGCTGCAACGCAGAGTTATGGAATTC
>WQVP01000022.1 GCA_009785765.1 Alphaproteobacteria bacterium
ATACCGATAATCGTATCGTCAGATGCCAATTTAATCGCACGAACGCCCGTTGAATTACGTGATGCGAATACACGAATTGCATTCACAGGGAAACGTATACAACGGCCACGATATGTGGATATAAATACATCTTGGGAATCATCGCACAGTTGTACTGATACCAAGCTTTCGCCCGCATCCAATTTCATAGCAATTTTGCCGTTCGCACGGATGCTTTCAAAGTCGCTGAAATCATTACGGCGGATTGTGCCCATAGATGTTGCGAACATCATGTATTTTGACGTGTCGGCGTCGGTGTCAGTGGCTGGGACTGGAAGTATTGATGTAATAGTCTCGCCCGATTCAAGCGGCAATAAATTTACCAATGGGCGGCCTTTGGCGGCGGCGGATGCCTCTGGTAATTTATAAGTTTTAAGGCGATAACAAATACCACGTGATGAAAAGAATAATAATGCAGTATGAGTATTTGCAACAAATACATTTACAACATGATCATCATCTTTGGTGGTCATGGCATTACGGCCTTTGCCGCCACGACGCTGTGCACGATAAGTATCCAGCGCAACACGTTTAATATACCCAGTATTTGTAACGGTTACAACCATATCTTCACGTGCGATAAGATCTTCCATATCAATATCAATTTCGGCGTCTGAAATTAATGTACGTCTATCTTGGCCGAATGTATCACGGATTGCGGATGTTTCTGTGCGGATAATATCTGTGATTTTTTCTTGGCTTCCCAGTATTTCCAAAAGACCTTTTATAACATCGCCAAGTGCGGTCAAATCATTATGGATTTTATCACGTTCAAGACCGGTTAAACGATGAAGTTGTAATTCCAATATTGCTTTTGCTTGATCTTCCGACATATAGAAAAGACCATCTTTGTATTCCGAATTTGGATCGTCTATAAGCTTTATATATGATTCAATATCAGACGCCTTCCATCCACGAGAGACAAGTGCATTGCGCGCAGCCTCTGGATTTTCCGACCCCTTAATCAATGCGATAATTTCGTCCAGATTCCCAACCGCAACAGATAAGCCAAGCAAAGTATGTGCACGATTTCTTGCCTTGTTTAATTCAAATATTGTTCTTTTTCGGATAACTTCCGCACGGAATTCAATGAAAGAGTCCAAAACTTTACGAACATTAAACAGCATCGGACGACCGTGGTTTAACGCCATCATATTCACAGGAAACGATGATTGCATTTCTGTGTATTGATAAAGTTGATTAAGAACAACATCCGGAATCGCATCACGCTTTAATTCAATGACAACACGTACGCCTTCGCGGGAAGATTCATCACGAATATCAGACAAGCCTTCTATACGCTTGTCCTTATTCAATTCAATCATTTTCATGATTAACGCAGATTTATTTACCTGGTACGGAAGTTCGTCAATGATAATCGCCGGCCCGTTTGAAAAGTCTTCTATGTGGGTTTTTGCACGAACTATGACACTGCCACGTCCGCCGGTATGCGCCTTATAAGCGCCCGCACGCCCCATCATAATTCCGCCAGTTGGGAAATCTGGGCCCGGCACAATTTGGAATAATTCTTCGTCTGTTATACCTTTGTTATCCAAAACGGCAAGCGTTGCATTACAAACCTCTGTCAAATTATATGGTGGAACGTTTGTCGCCATACCAACCGCAATACCTGCGCCGCCGTTGACCAAAAAGTTCGGAAATTTTGCCGGCAAAACACGTGGCTCTTGCTTTGTTCCGTCATACGTTGGCCCCCATTCAATTGTATCCTTGTCCAAATCATCCATAAGATTTGATGCAAGCTTTGTTAAACGTGCCTCTGTATAACGCATGGCGGCCGCACTGTCACCGTCCATAGAACCAAAATTACCCTGTCCGTCTACCAACATTTCACCCATAGAAAACGGTTGCGCCATACGCACCATAGATTCATATATTGCACTGTCTCCGTGTGGGTGATAATCACCCATAACTCGGCCGACAATTGCGGCGGATTTAACATGCTTGGACCCGGCCTTTGCCACGTCGTTCATAACATACATAATACGGCGGTGAACCGGTTTGCAACCATCCCGAACATCTGGTAATGCACGGCCTGTGATAACGCTCATCGCATAGTCCAAGAAAGACCCTTGCATTTCTTTTTCAATTGATGCGGTTGGAATATTGTTTACAACTTCTGACATTTATTTTTCCTATTTTTTATTTAAGATTTAAGAATTAAGATCTAAGATTTTTGTGTGATTTTACTAATCCCTAATCCTTAATCCCTAATCCCTTTTCAAGCCCAAAAATCATAGCAAATTCGCCAATTTTTGGCAAGCGAAATAAGGCACTATTTTTGATATTTTTTTACCTGTTTTTAACTTGACAAATTATGTTTGTCGCCATATAATCATATTCCAATAATCAGAGAATTAAACAAGGACAAACAATGTCAAACTTGCGCAACACAGACATGATAAAACCATCGCCTATGTCGGTCATAGGCGAGATAAAACTTACATATACACAGATGGTCGGCAACGATAATATAGACACCGAAAACTGGAACACGAGACAATTTGACCAAAGACGCATCAAACTTCGTGAAGACATAGCAAGCGGAAACTTATCCACAGATGACGAGATTGCCGCAGGCGAAGAGGTCAGAGCCATAACAAGAATATTAAACAACAGCGGCGTCCTTAAAAACACAGCAGAAAAAGAAAAATCTGCCCGCAAAAAAGAACAAGACCAAAAACTCTTAACGGCGCTTGAAAACATGAAGGTGGCCATGACCAATTGGGACCTCACAAAGACCCCAGGAAAAACAAGAACAGGAGGATAAAATGTTGGCAACAATGTGGATGTTTATCGCACAGGCTTTAATTTTTCTTGCGTTTATATACGGATTAAAAATCGCCGTGTTGGGAAAAGGCAAATAATGGATTTCTGATTTGATTTAAGATTTGACTTTTTGTAAAAAATGGTTAAAATAGACGCACAAAAGAAATAAAGGTAATTAAAATGGCTACGAAGCGTACATATCAACCATCAACCACACGCCGTGTTAAGACACATGGTTTCAGATCCAAAATGGCAACCAAAGGCGGCCGTGATGTATTAAACCGCCGCCGTGCAGAGGGGCGTAAACGCCTTGCTGTTTCTGCAAAACGTTAATTCTTCCTCTCCCCTTGCGGGAGAGGATAATTTTTATTAATAAAAAAGGCGCCTTATGGCGCCGTTTTTTTTTAAAAAACAATTTACAAAAATTGATTCAGGTGGTGTAGATGCAGAGCGTTTCGTGAAGGGAGTGTATATAAATACATGACCAAAACGAAATGCTTTGCAGATGCGCCGCATCAATCAATTTTTTCCCATTCACACACAACAACTGCATGCTCACAATCCCCAACAATCATATGGCGACTTTCGGTGCCGTCAACGCGGGATTTAACCGTCATCTCTTTACCTTCGGCGGATATCTCTTTTTTAAAGTTTATATCAAGGCGCTTTAATTGATGCGTATCACGAAATCCAAAGCCCAAACTTTCCGTTGCCCATGTTGCATAAACCGCATTATTGATATGTTGATTTAAATCAATATCATCAAAACGTGTTTTTGTTTTCCATTCAGTCTCTGCTTCAAAGTCTGGAATTTTTTCAAATGGGCGTGCGATAACTTTTCTGTCGTATGTGCCCCATCCGGCCAAAACTTCGTCAATACGAACCGGCCGGCGAAGTGCTATGTCTATCATAATCCATTGGCTGGTTGCATATACCAAAACCTCGCCTGTTTTGGCATCCTTGATTTCAAAATCACGATGCGCACGAAGATGGTCGGCGAAAGACGGCCAAGTTATTATTTCAATTTCTTGGTTTTCGGTTGGCATTTTAAGAATATCAACAAAGTAATGCGTTACAACCCATGCCTTGTTATTTTGCAAACACCAAGTGCGGCCACGTCCCAAAAATTCCGCATGCGTATCGGCAAGATCTTGTAATTCATTCATTAACATAACCGGCCGTAATAATCCGTGCCGATCCATTTTATAAGTTTTTAAAACTCTTTTATCAGAATAAGGTGTCATAATTTTCATCTCCCAATATTGGACGATTGTAATTTTAAAACAAATAGGAATGAATGCAAGGAGTAATTAGGAACTAAGAATTAGGAACTAGTTAGTATGAGGTTGTTGTAATTATATCCACAAACACCAAACTCACTAGTTCCTAATTCCTAGTTCCTAGTTCCTAATCCCTAATAAAAAATCCCCGAACGGGGATTTTTTATTTACTTGGGCGGACTATGACGCCTTTTGCAGTCTTAACAATAGAGAGTCCTCTGACAGTCCCTTTGCGGTCCGCCTTTTCTTTCAGCGCCTCTATCTCTGCATCAGATAATAAATAAGGTGCTTCACCGTCCGCCTTTGCCTTGGCCTCTGCTTTGGCTTTGGCTTTTGGATCTGGTTCAAACACTATAAGGCCTGCGCGCAACTCTGCAATAAAGTCCGAAGATGAAGACTTTGATGCCAATGGTTGATAATGCTCTACAAGTGCAGAGTATATTGCTTGATACAATTCAACCGCATCACCAGTTGCATAGTTTAACCCCTTTACGACCTCGGCCATTCCATAATGTTTATCAAATTCAACCGGAGTTGTCCCGGTTGCCTTGGCCGTCTTAACTGTTTCTGATTTCCATACCACTCCAATTTTTGGCAATTCAATAGAAGCTGGAACTATTTTACTGTCCCCTCTGTTTTTGTGAATCGCTTTTTTTGGCTTGTTAACAGTATAGGCAACCATGAACGGCACATACACTTCAAATTCTTTGCCATTAAATTCCACAGTTTCACGGTTATATTTAATTTTTGTTTTTGTTTGTTTTGCTTGTACCTTTGTGCGTAAATGTTTTTCTGCGGTATCAACCTTGTCTTTTATTTGGCGGGATTTTGTGCGGGCTGCTTTTTTCGGGCAAACACGTTTCTTTTTCTTTTGCACAATAACAATATTTTTCACGTCATGTGTACTTGGGCTGTTAACCACATCTTCAACAATATTTTTTAATTCTTTGTTGGTGATGTGTACCTCTGGCACTTTTTTGACGCCGACAGCCTTGCGTGTTTTCAGAGAGACTGGCTTTACATTCTTTGGCTTTGGCTTTTTAATTATTGCTGTAAGCGGTGATTTTTCAACCGTGATACTTTGACCGATAATACCTTCTGGCATATTTTATATCCTTTAATTATCCTACTCTCTCTGCCCCTAAATTGGATTCGTATTTTGGACTATAAAGTCAACTTTGTCAAGTTGAATACTTCAACCAAAAATGTCATCCTCGGAATTGTCGCCGCACGCCAAAGGCGTGTCCAGACAATATCCGGGGATCCAATCCGCTATTGCACAACAATGTCCACTTTCGCAGTTTGCGATTTATCAACCTCTATCGCCAAAGCCCGACTTCCGGACAATATAACCTGGTGCAAAGTTTCCGGCACTTCTGTGTTTACAATAACTTTTTCCAGCTTTGCGCCCCCGCCGATTTTACGATCGGTGCGAAGCCCACGAACAAGTTTTATAATATCCAACGCAACAGACATATCACTTACGTCCGTATCCCATTCTGGCTTAACAGACGGATATTCGGTTAAATGTAAAGTTTCCGGCTTCCCGTTTCCAGTTTCCAGTTTCCTATAAATCTTTTGCCATAACTCCTCTGTAATAAATGGAATAAATGGTGCGTACAGACCGTATATGGTGCGCAATACTTCCCACAAAGTCCATTGTGCGGCAGTGCGTGATTCATCAGAATATTTTTCCGGAGCCCAAAATCTGTCTTTGATATATTCCAAATATTGGTCGCAAAAAACGGACCAGAAAAATGTATCAATTTCTTCACGTGCATTGAATGTATCAAACCTGTCCATATTTTTTCGCACCGCTGCAATCGTTTTGTTTAGTTCCGACAACACCCATCTGTCTTCAATTGGACGACCGTTCACCGATATCTGTTCACCGTTCACTGGGTCAAACCCTTCCAGATTCCCAAGTGTATATTTTGACGCATTCCATAATTTCGTTAACAATTTTGTGCCACGTTTAATTTCGTCTTCGCTGTATTTTACGTCTTGGCCGATTGGCGTGGTGGATAATTGATAGCGCAAGCTATCTGCACCATATTTTTCAATTAATGCATCAGGCTCTACGCCATTGCCAAGCGTCTTTGACATTTTTTTGCCAATTTTATCACGAACAATTCCATGAAGACTTACCGTGCGGAAAGGCACGTCGTCCATAATATACATACCCATCATACACATACGAGCAACCCAGAAAAATATAATGTCATATCCTGTGATTAAAATATCTGTTGGATAATATTTCTTTAATTCCGGCGTTTGCTCGGGCCAGCCAAGCGTTACAAACGGCCACATAGCAGACGAGAACCAAGTATCCAACGTAGA
>WQVP01000023.1 GCA_009785765.1 Alphaproteobacteria bacterium
AACGTCAATCAAAGTAATTTCATCACGTGCGACCATTGTAAATTCGCCATCAACACGTGCAATTACCATTTCATCAGACAATGTTCCGGCCGGCGTTGTTGGTGTATTTCCTTGGGCGATTTTATGTCCGACTTCTTCGTCTGCCGTAAGGTATATCATTTCGTCTTGGACTTTGCCGCCCTTTACAATGTAATAAGGAGTTTCAATAAATCCATACGGATTAACACGTGAATAAGAAGACATGTGCGTGATAAGACCAATATTTGGACCTTCCGGCGTATGCACCGGGCAAATTCTTCCATAATGGGTTGGATGAACGTCACGAACTTCTATACCGGCACGGTCTCTGTTTAATCCGCCCGGCCCAAGAGCAGACACACGACGTTTATGTTCAAGTTCAGCAAGCGGGTTATACGCATCCATAAATTGTGAAAGCGGAGATGTTCCAAAGAATTCACTTATCAATGCCATCATTGGTTTTGCGTTTATAACATCTTGTGGCTTCATATTAACGATATTTGGTGATGATAAATTTTCACGAACCAGGCGCTCAATACGAACCATACCTATACGGAATTGTTGTTCTAATAATTCGCCAACAACACGTACACGTCTGTTTGAAAGATTATCAATATCATCAATCGTATCTTTGCGATCAATAATATTTGCAAGCGTTTGAAGTGTTGCGATAACATCACGCTTTGTTAACACTCTTGCATCTTCGGGCTTTTTTCCATCTTCTATTTTAAGACGTTTGTTCATTTTAAAACGACCAACGGCTGATAAATCATAGTACGTGTTATCAAAACCTTGGTGCGCAAAAAGATTTGCAGCCGCTTCAACTGTTGGACGTTCGCCCGGTCTGATAACATTGTATATTTCAATTAATGCTTCTTCGCGCGACGCTGTTTTATCGGCGATTAACGTATTACGCATATGTGCGCCATAAAACATATTATCAATTGAAATCATGGATATGTTTTTGATGTTTAATTTATCAAAGTCATTTAAAACCTCTGCGGTAATTTCCGTACCAGAGCGATACATGATTTCATCGCCGTTCATAATTGCATCAAACAAGAATTCGCCTGGCATTTGGTCGTTCGTGATTCCGATTTGTTTTGGCAAAGACGCAACACGTTTTGCATTTAAACGAGTTCCTTTTTCAATTATAACTTTGCCGGATTTAACATCAACCAAATCATAGTTTAATCTGTATGCGCCAAGCGCTGCGAATGATGCGCTGTCTGCAATCCATAATTTTCCGTCTTTGGTTAATGGAATAGATTTATAAAACTGTGAAAGTATTTCCGTGTCTGTCATGCCGGATACGCTTGCACGTCTCATGTCGCCGTACCATTTTTTTTCATCAGCCTCGGTTGGAAGCGCACGCATTAACACAGTCGCAGGTATCTTGCGACGACGATCTATGCGTACATATACAATTCCTTTGGCTTCTTCAAAATCAATCCATGAACCACGTTCTGGGATAATTCTTCCGGTATAGGTTGTTGGGTTTCCGGCGATTCTTGATTCTTTGGTTGTGCCAAATATAACACCTTGTGCACGGTGCATTTGTGATACGACAACACGCTCAACACCAGATGCAATAAAGGTTCCACGCTCTGTCATTAATGGAATATCGCCCATAAAGATTTCTTGTTCTTTGATATCACGCAAAGTTTTTTTGCCGCCGTCCGCTGCAATATCCCAAAGAATAAGACGTAATTTTAATTTAAGACGTGCACCGTATGTCATATTACGAAGAACGCATTCTTTGACATTGTATTGTGGTCTGTCCAAAGAATATTCTACGAATTCAAGGTCGGCAACACCGGCGTAATCTTTAATCGGGAACATGCTTTTGAACACGTTTTGAAGTCCGACATTACGACGTGCCGACGGCTCGGTTTCTGTTTGTAAGAAATCACGATACGAATCAAATTGGATTTCCAAAAGATTCGGCAATTCTGTGACAAGATTTGTTTTTCCAAAGGATTTGCGAAGTTTAGATATGATTGCCATTTTATACTCACTTTGTTCGGCGTGACGGTGGCGGTGACAGTGTCGGGACAAACCTCTGACACTGACTCTGACACTGGCACTAATGTGGCGATATTTGACAGACTTTTATGAATAATTTGTATCACTCGCCAAAATGATAGAAATTATTTTTATTCGTACTTTGGTTATTGCTTCTTAATCAAACCAATAATTAAAACACGAACACCCGCCATCTCTGTCGGGTTAATTTTTATTTAAATCTTTTATTATTTTTTGTTTTCAAATTGCGGGCTTTTGGTTGAAGTTGGGGATAGGGGTTGGGGGCTGGGGGATAATGATTAGTATTTTGCAACAACCACTATCCCCTATCCACTATCCCCTATTTAACTTCAACCTTTGCGCCTGCTTCTTCAAGCTTTGCTTTTAATGCATCAGCGTCAGCTTTTGAAATGCCTTCTTTGACTGCTTTTGGCGCAGATTCAACGAACGCTTTTGCTTCGCCAAGGCCAAGACCTGTTACGTCTTTAACAACTTTGATAACACCCAATTTGTTTGCGCCCACTTCGGCCAAGATTACGTCAAATTCGGTTTTTTCTTCGGCTGCGGCTGCGGCTGGACCTGCGACTGCAACTGCTGCGGCTGCGGATACGCCCCACGCTTCTTCCAAAGCTTTTGACAATTCAACTGCTTCCAAAACGGATAATTTTGAAAGTTCATCTACGAGTTTTTTAATATCTGCCATAATTTATTCCTTTTAAGTAATAAATTGTGTCGGTGTCGGTGTCGGTGTCGGTGATTTTTATCTTCACTGACACTGGCACTGTCACTGACACCTATTGTTCTTGTTTCCCACGCTCTGCGGATACACGTGCAAGACGTGATCCTGGCTCAACCAAGATACGTGCAATAGTGCCACGAATTTCCAACAGAGATGGTAATTTTGATAATTGTTCAACACCCTTTGCGTCCAATAAATCCGCACCCATTTTTCCGCCAACAAGGGCAAGCTTTGGATTTTTTTCTGCGAATGCGGCAAGCACTTTGGTCACAGCCAAAGAATCACTTGCAATAGCAATCGCAGTCGGACGTTGCATTAAATCGTTTGTATCAGAGAAATTTGTATCTCTTGTTGCAAGTTTAAACAAACGGTTTTTTACAACCTTGAACAAAGATACGTGTGGCTTTAATTCTTTGCGTAATGATTCAAACTGTTTAACAGTTAAACCATTATTTTCCACAACGAAAATGCCATCAGCATCTTTTAAAAGGGTATTCAACGATGAAATAAGATCAGCTTTTTCTGTTCTTTTCATGTGTATTACCTTTTGTCAATCGTGAATCGTGAACTGTGAATCGGTTTTTGCGACTTACGATTTACGTCTTACGATTTACGACATTAACTTTTCCAGTTTTGCAACTGGGGCTCTTTGGTGGGCGCATGTATGTGCCCCTACTGTCCCAAAGATTATCTCTTTGTCTATGATGCAAATTAAGTTTTTTAAACAGCATCAGTCTTGGACAGAATTTGTTTTGTAGGGGCGCAATGCTTGCGCCCGCGGGCGTGTGCAACACGCCCCTACATTATATTGCTATTCGCAGGCCAGGCCCTTGTGTCGTGGACACAGAAATGCCGCGCATATATTGACCTTTGGCGCTTGCAGGTTTTGCTTTTTTCAAAGCATCAACAATCGCATCCACGTTTTCAATTAACTTTTTATCGTCAAAAGACATTTTGCCTGCGCCGGCATGAACGATGCCTTTTTTCTCTGCACGCAATTCAATTTGACCAGCCTTTGCAGTTTTTACAGCATCCGCAATATTGTTCGTAACCGTGCCCAATTTTGGATTTGGCATCATGCCCTTTGGACCAAGTACGCGTGCGACTTTGGCCATTTTTGGCATCATGTCTGGCGTTGCGATAACACGGTCAAAATCAATTTGGCCGCCTGCGATTTTATCAATTAATTCTTCGCCGCCAATAACATCAGCGCCTGCGTCTTTGGCCTCTTTTGCTTTGTCAGCCGTAATAACAGCAACACGTGTTGTTTTACCTGTGCCGTTTGGCAATGAAATCATAAAGCGAATATTTTGATCAGCCTTGGTAACGTCAACGCCCAATTTAACAGCAACGTCCAAAGATTCATCAAACTTTTTTGATGTATGTTCACGCAATAACTTCAAAGCATCCGCCAAAGTGTATACTTTGTCCGTATCTATATTTACACGTGCTTTCATTTTTTTCGTTAATTTTGCCATTTTACATGCCCTCCACTTTTACACCCATAGAGCGGCATTGACCAGCGACAGTTTTCATCGCAGCGTCTACGTCTTCGGTATTTAAATCTGGTAATTTGTCTTCGGCGATTTTGCGAATTTGATCAACATTTAATGTACCAACAAATTCACGGCCTGCCTTTTTAGAACCGCTTTTTGCGCCCAATGCTTTCTTTATATAGAAAGATACTGGCGGCAATTTCATAATGAAATCAAACGTTCTGTCCGTATACACAGTTATAACAACTGGTATTGGCATGCCCGCTTCTTTTTCAGCAGTTGCATCATTAAATTGTTTACAGAATTCGGCGATGTTAACGCCGTTTGCACCAAGCGCCGGTCCGACCGGTGGTGCTGGGTTTGCTTGTCTTGCGGGTATAACCAACTTGACGAAGCCTTTTACTTCTTTTTTTGCCATTTTACAACTCCGTTGTAGGCACTAGGCACTAGGCACTAGGCACTGGTTAGAGATTGTGGTCTGATGTTGGCACATCTACCACACTTTTTTGGCTCTCGCACTAGTGCCTAATGCCTAGTGCCTAGTGCCTAAACTTTTTCCACCTGTGAAAAATCCAATGCCACAGATGTCTCACGTCCGAATACCAAGACGGTAACATTCATTTTTTGTTTTAAATTATCAACGTCTGTTGCAATACCGTTAAAGTTTGCAAACGGGCCGTCAATAATATGTATTTCTTGGCCGACTTCGTATTCTGCATCTATCACAGAACCTGGGCCTTCTTCCATTTGCTTGGCCAGACGTTGTGCCTCTGCTTCGCTTATTGGAACTGGTTTGTTTTTTTGACCCAAAAACATAACAACCTGTGGAAGCAAGCGGACAAGCGAATAAGTTTCATCCGTCATTTGCATTTGCACAACGATGTATCCCGGGAAAAACTTTTTTTCTGTTTTAACACGTTTACCAGCTTTGATTTCTGTTATTTCACGGGTTGGGACCAATATTTCTCCGAACAAAGGATTTAATTTGCCTGCGTCAATTTTTTCACGAAGTTCTTTCGCTACTTTGTTTTCGCATCCTGTGTGAACGTTTACAATATACCAGTTCATTTTTTTCTCACTTCGTTGGTGTCGGTGTCAGCGTCGGTGTCTGCGAAAAAATCACTGACACGGGCACTGCCACTGACACTAATTAAAATAATATTCCCGTTAACCAATTTAATATGCTGTCAATAAAGAACAAAAATGCGGCGATAAGTGCGGCGAATGCAAATATAAGTATTGTTCCGCGAATAGTCTGATCGCGGGTTGGCCATACAACCTTGAAAAATTCCGCCCGTACAGATTTAATAAAGTCTATTATTTTTTGCATTTTTGCTCGCTTCACTCGCAGGCACTAGGCACATAGGCACTAGGCATTGGTTTTATTCTTTTTTGCATTAACACTGATGCCTGATGCCCAGTGCCTTATGCTTCATCCGCGAAAGCGGATGGCAGGGGCGGAAGGAATCGAACCCTCACCAAAGGTTTTGGAGACCTCTATTCTACCGTTGAACTACGCCCCTATTCCATTGATTTTACTGGATTTTGATGACAAACACCCTGCAATTCCCACGCAGGGTAGCACACTTAATCCATAAATCAAGCGGAAAAGAGTATAACCCTTTTATTCTGCTGACGCAAGGATAAAATGATTGAGAATTGAGAATTGATAAGTGGGATATAAAAAAGTTGTCCATTATAAAGGACAACTTATAATCATAACACAATAATAAATTATAATCCTCAATCCGGAGTTCTCAATCCTCAATCCTCAATCAAAAAAATCCCCTTTCGGGGATTTTTTAAAGCTGTTTAACCAAAAGACCTTGCTCATGTAAAAATTCCAGGGCTGCGTTAACACGGCGAGGCTGTTTCCACCGGCCAGTTTGCACTTTGGTGTGCGGAACTTTGGATTGTACTTTTTTGATTCCATGCCTTGTGCTTTTATTATAAACACTGAACCTTTGGCGTATAATCTTGCTTGTCTCTCCGTTTCTGCCACGAAAGCCCATTCTTTTAAATGCCGTTTTTTCTGACAAAACACATTCAATAGACACAACTTTCATATTCCATTTATCTTGGAATAATGGCAATAACTTATTGGCTTGGTTCTCTGTTCTTATA
>WQVP01000024.1 GCA_009785765.1 Alphaproteobacteria bacterium
ATAATATCTTTAAGTTGTGGTTTGGCCATATAGTCTTTGTTTGAAAGATACAGAGGATTCACTTTAAACTCATTACTCCGTCTGTGAAGCATTGCCCTGTCACTCATAGAGTCTGGAATTTTATTTTGTACAAGATCGTGATACTCTTCACACTCGTCCATTTTTTCTTTGCATTCTTGAATCTTATTCTCTATGAATTCAAGATTACCACCATTATTTCCGACTTGGTCTCTTTGTCTTGTCAGCTGTAGATACTCTGTTTCAAGATCAATATAGCGCATATCAACTGCGACCGGATCAACTGTGCTTAAACCAATTCTTGATCCAATTTCTTTCAGTCTGTCTTTATAATTTTTTTCGTTATCTCTATTTGTTTTTATGGCTTTTTCATATTGTCTTATTTTGTCTTTATGGTCTTCAAACTCTGCACTACGTCTTTCGTATTCTGTCAGATCAAATGTTCCGCCAAGCGCATTTACAAGATTTGCACGCTCTGATTCAAGAGCGTCTTTTTCATCTCTGGCCGAGGTAAGATTTACATTTGCTGTGCCTATGTGCGTCTCTAAACTTTTAACTGACATTTCTGGGTCAAGCATAGTTTTCTCATACCATCCGTCAAGTTCAGCCATAAATTTTTGATGGCCCGCCGATCCAAATTTAAGGCCACGCCTCTGGAATTTACGCCATCCATAATTTATTAATTCAAATGCCGCACGTGCGCCAAGCTTTATAACACCGTCCGTTATTTTGGCAAGGAAAGATAAAGACGCATTGTCTTTTAATGATGGAAGATTGGAAAAGAATGTCCATTCAACATCTTTGCCAAATAATTTATCACGAATATTGGATGTGAACGGTCCATACTGCATAACCGTTAACATTTCAAGAAATGTTTTTGCATGCGGTAATTTATCATCAATGGTTGCCTGTTTTATAATAAATTCCACAAGATAGCGCATCTGTTGACCATCACGCAATGCGCCGTTAAATGCTTTGGGCATATCGGCCTTTGCCTTTGCCAGAACTTCTTTAATCCAATTAAATTGTGGAATTGCGCCAGCATTAAAGGTATAAAAATGCTTTTTTAAATCGCCATCGGTCTTTTCCATCTCTTCCAAGATTTTGCCAAGACCATCCGTTGGCTTAATTTTGGTTTTTCCGATTGCGGCGACAAGGTCTTTGGCGGCTTGGGAAGAATATTTATGACGACGATTCCGATTGCCAAGTTTATCCCAAGTTTCTTCGCGATAATCTTCCCATTTTTTTTCAGCCCATGCATAATTTGTGCGAAGATCTTTATCTTTTGGGACTATGCGCTCAAACGCATCTTTGTCATAATCATATCTGTCTTTGACATTTTTGATTATATTTGTGATACCAGGCTCGCCTCCGGCAGTGAACGCATCTTGTCTTTGCTGTTTATCATATAACTCTTCTATAAGGGTCGGTCCAAACGCTTTGATAAGATTAACTTGCGCAGGAGACACCTCTTCTTCTATTGCCCCATCAACAATGGTGTCTGTGGCAATTTCCAAGACGCTTGAAAAATAAGGTGGAATTCTGTCTGCAAATTTTCCAGTCATGTCAGACTGATAATTATTCTGGATTCTTCCAAATAACTTCTGGACATCTGTAAAAAATTCTGGTGGCGCATTATCGGGATTTTCCATATTACTTGCAAATGTGTTCTTGTCTTTAAGCTCTATCTCGCCTTGGAAATTTCGCGAAAGGTTTATAAGCATTTGAACTTTATCTACAAGCTCTCCCTTGTCATTATACTCAGGAGTATTAAGCACCCTACCAATATCCTTCATGCTTGCTATTGCGTCCGAATTATAACTTGGGGTAGATTTCCAGAATGGCTTTCCATCTTTGGAAGTATCACCAAACCATTTATCCAGATAGCCTTTTGGAAATACTTTATGAGTAAAATTATCACGCACACGATCCATAGCACGAAAATTATCACGGAAATACGCATACATCGTTTTCCAGTCATCATCCGAAAGATCTATTTCAACCGGGTACTCTGCTTCGGCCTTGGCGTATTCACCAGTACTTTCGTCATAGTCTTTTGACTTGTACGGAAATGGAAGACCGTCTTTATCTTTATACTGGGCGTTACGCTTTTCCAAAGAAAAGGCGTTAAGATAGGCATATAGATTCTTATCTGTCTCTGTGGGCTTTTTTACGCTGCCGTCATCGTTACGAAGCTCGCCATCTATAAGTCTGCGAAGCGCTTCTTTTTCAGCAGCATCTTGTTCTAGGGTTTTCTTTGGAAGCCTTGAATCAGGTGGCAAAGAATCAAGATAGCGAAGCCAGTCCACTTGGTTAGCTGTTGCTTTGCCATCTTTGACAAGGGACCTAAGGTGTCTTTTCTGGGCCTCTGACATTTTTGAAAGATGTCTCCAGATCAGCTTTTGTCTTACATAATTTTCCAGCTTGTCGGTAAAGTCCAACTCTGCACCTTTATTAATCAATTAATTATACCACAAAAGCCTTTGTTGACAAAGCTTATTCTTTGGTTTACAATACCCTGAATTGCGGGTGTGGCGGAACTGGTAGACGCACTGGATTTAGGTTCCAGCGGGGCAACCCATGGGAGTTCAAGTCTCTTCACCCGCACCATCAATTTTTGAAGCATGCGCAAAGCGCAAGCGTTAAAAAATTGAGTGCCGCCCGAAGCCTTGGCGAAGGGTGGCCATGCAAAAAAATTTCCGGAGTCCTATGGAGAGAGATAGCCATAAAGGACCAAATATGTTTCCAATATCAAAAACTGCAAAAGAATTCAAACGTGCCGTGGGCAATGGCGACGCATGCTGGGCCGGAAAATGGATTGACAGACTGGTTGAAATAAAGGCCGAACTGGAAGTAATCCCAAACGCAGAAAAACACCACGAGCGTGCCGTCAAAGTATTCGCATTTGAAATTGATAAATTAATCAAAGTACTTGGCCGCAACTATCAATTGCCTGTGCGCGATTTGCGTGAAATTTCACCGATATTTTACCGTCTTGAAAAATCTGCTGCGGAATTTATTAAAATGGCGTACTTGCTTGCCGCACGTGAAAAGTCCGACCGCATCGCACGTGAAAAAGCCGAAATAATTAATAGTATTTCAATTACCCAGTCTGGCACACATCGTGTTGTATCTTAAAATTAAAAAAAACCGGCATCGCCGGTTTTTTTACTTTAACAATCTCAGGCGCAGTTCCCCTCCTATGGAGGGGTGCGGCAACGCCGCGGAGTGGTCTTTTATAAATCGTAGAGGCGTGTTGCACACGCCCAAAAACTTGTCACAGGATGATATTATGCGGGCGTATGCAATACGCCCCTACAAGACCACCCCGCCCTTCGGGCACCCCTCCACAGGAGGGGAACTTATATCAGTACAAGTTATGACAACAATTCAATCGCTTTTTTGGTTTCATCAATCACGCTGTCAAGCGGGAACGAGGTTGGCATGTCGCCCGTGTCTTTATCATTTACACGATATTTAACCTCTGCCACATTTGCGTCCAGGTTTTTCGTTGAAATAATTAAACGAATTGGTGCTGCAATTAAATCTGCGTCTGCGAATTTTTCGCCTGCACGTGCGTCCCGCATATCCAAAATTGACTCTATTCCGACCGCACTTAAATCATTATAAATCTTTTCTGCAACAGGATTTGTTTTGCCCTCTTTATCCGGCAAAGCCACGACATGCACAGCATACGGCGCAGTTTCCATATTCCAAACCGGCCCATTTTCATCCGCCGATTCTTCCAATATAGACGCCAGTATGCGACTTACCCCAATGCCATAGCATCCCATAATTGGATTTGCTTTTTTTCCGTCTTCACCCATATATTCAAGGTTCATAGACTCTGAATAAAAGTATCCAAGTTTAAAAATATTTCCAACTTCTATGCCACGAACCACGTCCATTTCATCAAAACATTTTGGGCATTTTGGATTGTCTCCGTCCACGCCTTCTTTGTTTGCGGCAAATTTACATTTACAAACATAAACAGTATCTTCGCCTGTTTCGTTAATCAACTGGAATTCATGCGCAACCTTGCCGCCCATATCGCCGCTGTCGGCAACAACATGTATAACTTTTTTAAGACCGCATCGTTTATATATTTTATAATACGCACTTAATTGACGTTCGTAATATACATCCAGATCTTCTTCGGTTGCATGAAACGAATACGCATCTTTCATGATAAATTCGCGTGTGCGGATTAATCCGGAACGAACACGCAATTCATCACGATATTTTGTTTGTATTTGATATACACAAAACGGAAGCTGTCTGTATGATTCAAGTACAGATTTTACAAAATCCACCGTTGACTCTTCGTGCGTCGGGGAAAGCAAGAAATCCCCGCCAGAGCGACCTTTGAATTTCATAATCCCCAAGGTTTCTGCGGCCGAATCATAGCGACCCGTTTGCTTCCATAATTCCGCAGGCGCAACAACCGGCATCAAGATTTCTTGACCGTCCACCGCATTCATTTCCGAGCGTATTATATTTTCAATATTGCGCAGAACACAGCATCCAAGCGGCGTCAACGTATAAAGCCCGGCCGCCGTTTGATATACAATCCCCGCACGCAAAGACATTTTATAGCCTTTGGTTGTGTCTTCGCCGGATTCCTCAAACCGGCGGCGCACACATAAATTTTCAATTTTCATTTTAAATTCTCTTCGTTCATCGTGTTCGTGTTCGTAATTTCTCTTCATTTACGAGCACGAGCCACGAAATTATTTTAATTTCATATATTCATCACTTACAATTTTGTGCAGATATTCTGCCATTTGTTTTCTGTCGCATATACCGTCCAAAGACGGCGGAGGTATCACATTCATTTCAATCGTCATGCCGCCAATTGCAAATACGTGAAAGACCTGTGCAATCAGGCCACGTGTACCACCAGACGGAATGCGACCGGTTGCACGATATTCTTGGTCTTGTTTATTGTTTGCATACCATGCAAAGTTTTCGGCTATGTCCGCATCAGATAATTTTTCGCCCCTGCGTGAACGGAACGTGACGACGATTGGTTGCACAGTTGCGCCGCCCATGTATTGGCCGTGCGTGCTGCACGATACTTCCATAAAATTAAACATGGCGGATTTAAATGATTTTACGTATGCGCCGTTTGTTGTGGTACCTTCTGGAAATATAACCATAGGCCATGACACACGTTTCATCTCGGCTTGGATTTGTCCGACAACTGTTGATGCCGCAGATATGCTGCGATTAATAAATATCACGCCGAATTTTTGACAGAACCAACCAATAACCGGCCAATGTTTTACATCATCTTTACTGAAAAACGAATTGCCAAATGCCGCCGCAATAGCCGAAATTTCAAATACAGAAATATGATTCCCGATAAGTAAAAGCGGATGCTCTTTGGACAGCGGCGCACCGCGAACGCGAATCTTTGAACCAGAGAACCATAAAAGTGTACGCATAAAAAACGACAAAGCCTTTACGCCCGCACGCGAATATTTTGGGATAAACAAAAGTACAATTGCAAATCCAATTGCAAACACAACAAACCCCAAGATACGGAACGCTGCACTTATATAGTTAAATATATTTGGTTTTTTAATTTTGCTCATTTTTCTTTTCCTTTTTTTTAAATACATTTTGCAATTTCATCTGTAATCTTTTCATCAACCTTGGCCTTATCACAAGATGGTCAAACGCATTTGGATCGCCCGTAAAGTATTTTTGATATGTACGATTTATATCACGAACTTTCATCATAACAAATACGTCTATGTCATTAAATTCTTCGGATATAAAAAGGCCGTCTGATACCATCGCCCCAAGGCGTAAATAGCCTTTTAAAATTGGTGGCATCTCTTCTATGGCCAATTTTTCATCAACATGAGACCTTGGCAATATATTCATTTTAATCAGGCGACGATCTATATTTGGCGCAAGCTTGTCCACAATCACAGGCGCTTGCATATAGCCGGGCGCAAGATGATTATAATAAAGATAAGAAAACGCATGTGCAAAATCAATCGGACGTGTGCCGACAAATGATGCAACACCGAATACAAGCGCCACTTTGTGTTCAAGCGCATATTTCGCAAGGCCAACCCACAAAAGTCGTATCGCAATTGCTGAATCACGATATTCCATTTCAACGC
>WQVP01000025.1 GCA_009785765.1 Alphaproteobacteria bacterium
AATGTTTACGAACGACCGTTTGAACCATCCCGGGGCATGCCCGTTGTATACGCAACTTTGCCCGGACAACACAGATTCACAGGCATCGCCGGCCCAAATGTTATGTACGACGACATGGACGTAACCGGCGGCGTTGCATTAAATATACGTGGCCACTTTGTTGGCAAAGATGCTTTTAATCGGTATCATTTAAAAGAAGGCCAGCCATTACTTAAAATAAAATCCCGCAAAAAGAAAAAGCCGGACGATCCATACGAAAGATTGATGAGCGCTATAAATGACGGCAGTCCCATATTGATAAGTGGCGCAACATCAACCGGTAAAACAACCTTTTTAAATCATATATTAACACTGATTGACCAGAACAGTCGTGTTATAACTGTGGAAGACGCCCGTGAAGTCCACGTGCCACAAAAAAATCGTGTACATTTTATATTGTCCAGGACAGAGCAAAATAACCAGATGAATTATGCAAGACTTTTGGATCTGGTCGTACGTATGACGCCGGACGTTATTATCGGCGGCGAAATTTCAACCGATAATGCCAGCACTATGTGGGAAATGATGGGCACTGGCCATGATCATTTTTATACCACAATTCACGCCGAAAGCGCCGAGGCCGCATACGCCGCATTTGCCGATCGTATATTACACACTCAGCCCGCACACAGCCGAAGTGAATTAATCGCCGAAATGCATAAAAAATTACACGTGGTACAATTATCCCGCGACGGCGCATTACGTGCGGTTACGGAAGTACTTTAAAAGTCTTCGTTATTTGATTTCTTTCGCACCACTTCATCGGAAGTGTATACGTCTGGCTCGTCCACAATGGCGCCATCCACAACCGCTATGGCTTTGTGCTTTATATTACCAGCCTTGGCAAACAAGACCGCATCTCTTATCTGGTTACTCTGAGCCCCACCTTGTCCATGGATTGTTTTTTGCGCACCATAAATCTTTTGACCTTTGTATATCATAACAAAATCCGCAGACTTTGTATGATTATAATCAGCCTTTTGTCCCAGAACTAGACCTCCATCAAGCAAACTGAATCTTATATTATTTTTTCCAGATGAGGGCAATTTCTCAGCGCCAATTTTTTGTATCGTCGGGGCTTCTGTTAGATTCTGCCGTCCTGGTTCTATTGCCATTTTTGCGCACAGTTTTTCATTTTGCTTACAGGCCTTTATAACTTGTTCACGTGTCCAGTGTTTACTTGGGTATTTTTTTATAAAGCTATATATTCTTTTTTCATCCGAAGCATCAAGACTTCCAGACCTTAACCTCTCTTGAAACTCTCTCAGATTTTTTTCATAATTTGTTTCCGGCATAATTCTACCCTTTATTCAAATAGCACAAGATTGGCATCCGGACCCTTTCCGCCCTTTAACTTATTAAAGTACAAGTGATTTATAAAGTTATAAGCAAAGTTAAACGATATTCGCTTGCGATCCTTATCACGATAATTCGTCATAAACAGCGAATGATATTTATTTCGCTTATCCTCAAACTCTTTATTAAACAGACAAATAATTTGTTCTTGTTCTTTTACTGAAACATCATCCGGAAACACAAGATTTATTTGATTTCGGGATGTTTTAATGCTTACCAAACCGTCAATTCCGTGAATACGAACGTCTTCAAGACGGATACGGCCGCCATCCGTCCCGCTGTCTATGGCTTTCAGCACGATAATATTCCGTTTAATTTTATCATATGTCTTTTTATCAACTTTGAATTTACGTCGTGTGTCAATATGGGTATATGCGACATTTATTTCCAAGTCGCCATTTTGAAGATCTTCTTCTTCAAGCCTTGTTATTTTCAGTCTATTATTATACTTTTTTATATCCGCCAAAAATTCCCCGCCAATTTGCCAATTATGATTTTCATATAGCTCTATTTTTATCTTTTTCTTATCTGGATATATAACCATATCAATCGTCATTTTATCCGATTTTTTTACTTTCTTTTTATAGTAAAAAGCAATGACATTATATGTTGTATCTGCAAATACTTGTTCTGTGAAATAATTCGCACGCACAATTTCAAATTTATCCAAAAACATTTGGCGAATATATTTGGCATTTTCCGAAGAAAGGAAATTTATAGGAACTATGACAATGCCCTCTTCGCTTTCCATGATTTTTTCCAAAGACAATTGGTATAAATCCGTATGCTTGCTTTCGGCCAGCACAGTATTATCATCCAATTTATTTTGATATAAATACGGCGGATTGGTAAGCACGAATTCGTATTTTTTCGGAACTCTTAAACTGTCGTTAAAAAAGACAAGTTGATTGTCAGTGTACCTGTTGTCTATGTCAAAGCCTTTGATTGTCCGTGCACCATTACAAAGCGCCCAGTGCAACAAATCACCAGCGCCCGCAAACGGGTCTATGACGTTTTTACCAGCAATATAATCCGAAAACCCACAAAGAATATAGTCTGTATTCGTCGTAAAAAATTGACCATACTGGCGTTTTGCGTTCATTATTCCTTTCCCTTCATGGTCATTATACACAAAAAATCAAAATTTCGGCAAGGCTATTTTTTTGCTATACTTGCCTGTATTTATGATAATATAAAAAATAAATATAAGGCTTAATATAAAATGAAAATCTGGAAGTTAATTAAAAAGAATGCTATTGCCAGTGCGTGCATGTTTATCCCGCAATTGGGACTTCGCGGGGCGATTAAACGTGGCCGTATGGATTATTATAAAACGGCACAGGAATTACTTTCGGCGGAACGTGCGGGCAAATTAAAATTTAAAGACGAAGTCGCCATAATCGGCATGTTCCGGGACCAGGCCGAATATCTGCCTGAATGGATTGAATACCACCGCATCATGGGTGTTTCCAAATTCTATCTTGCGAATAATGAATCATCTGATAATCCGGAAAAAGTTTTAAAGCCTTATATAGACTCTGGCATCGTTGTTTTAAAAAATGTCTCTGATAGGGATTGCGAAAAACTGCGCAAGAAATATTGGGGCGGACAAAAAAGAATTGCCGTACATTGGATGATGCACCACCTTTGCCGCAAAACCGCCAAATGGGTTATGGTTATTGATCCTGATGAATTTATTCAACCAAAAAAACATAAAAATATACCAGACTTTTTAAACTCTTTGGCGCCGGATACAACACAGGTAATCGTCGGCTGGCAAATATTCGGATCAAATGGTCATATTAAAAAGCCCAAAGGTTTAATAACCGAAAACTTTACAAGACGCGGAAAAATCAAAGCATCAAAATGCGGAAAAATAAAGGCCACCCGTCAATTCAAAGCAATCGTAAATCCACGTGCGATTGTAACGGACCTGAACCATTATCACGAGGTTATTGGCGAAACAGTGGACGAGACGGGCAAAAAATTACGAAGCCGAATTTATTCTTATCCGGCGCCTGCGAACATTATCGCATGCAATCATTATGTAACACGTTCACGGAATGAATGCATCGCCAAAGTTGCACATAATAAAACGGTCGGAAATACAGGCGGCCGCTATGACCAGAAAAACGCCGCAGAGATTTATTTTGAAACATACGACCGGAATGAAATTCTGGACGAAAGTATGTTGAAATATGTACCAGAAATAAAAAAGGCACTGGGCATTAGGGATTAGGGATTACACTGTCTAATATATTGGACACGCTATTGCTGGGAACTGTTAAGATATTAGACTGAAACTAGTACTTTCAACTTTCGTCATCCCCGTGAAGACGGGGATCCACTGCCTGGACACAATGGAGTTCTTATTGATAGCGCTCCTTTGTTGCAAAGCAGTTGATTCCCGCCCGAAGGTTTACCCCGGCGCAGGCCGGGGCGGGAATGACGAGGTTGTTGGTAGTATAAAAAAAAATTGTCTATTATAATAGACAACTTAATCTTTAATAACATCTTCTAGATATTGACCGGGTTCTACAAATATAATTTCTTTGCCTGTGCTTTTTGCATAATTTAGGACTTCATTATATCTAACTGTCAGATTGTTATTGATGTATTCCTTGGCATCCCCACGATTAATATAATCCTTGCGAAGCTGATTAAGTCGTTCTTTCGTAGGCAAAACAAACGCATAATCAACAATATTCAGATTATCAAAAGCATCGTATCCGTCTTGCTTTGGGACTGCTACTAGTATTTTGCCATTTTCTAGTTTGCTCTGCATAAATTGGTATAAATTACTTGGCCATTCTGGATTTATGTTTACGACTTGTTCGCCTCTATAATTCGGAACTCCCTGCCTTCCTATATATTCAGCCAAATTTTTATCTTTGAAAACCTTTGATTCAATGTCTGCAATCTTTGCATTTTTTTTTGCAAGCGTTGTCTTTCCAAGTCCTGGATATACAAAATATGCCTGTTTCATAATAATTATCTTTTGATTTGTATACTGATAGTAGACAACGCAATCCCTAATCCCTAGTTCAAAGTAATTCTTGATATGCGGACGTGGCCATGTCGGCCGGCGCCAGCGGGTTTAGTTGCCGCATGTTGCCAATTAAAATGCGCATTCGCACCATGGGTTAATCGTGCCCACGCAGGCGCAGTCGTCAAATGTTCGCCGCCTTGGTTAAGCCCAAAAACAAATCCAGAACCACCGCCGGCAGAGCGCTGTGCCCCGCTCATCCCGCCGAACCAACCGCCGCCGCCGCCAGAGCGGATATTATTACTTACCGGCTCTGCGCCAACGGCGCCGTTATTTCCGCCTTGGCCAAATCCCGGAATATTTCCAGCAAGCAATTGATTTGCCGCCGGCGCATTAGTCCCAGCAAAAGAAGTTGGCGACCCAGTTTGTGTACCAGGTTGTCCGCCATTTGCGGTTGAAAATGCCACCGGTTGATGATGTCCAATCTGCGCAACTGCGCCGCCGCCATTGCCGCCCCATCCACCTGTCCATTCGTGTGCACCGGTCCATCCGGCTTCGCCGCCGCCGCCGCCGGCCACGATAAATCTGCTGTTCCTGCTGGCGGCCAAATTCCAAGCACCGCCCGTTGTACGTATATCAGATGCGCCGCCGCCCGTACCCATGCGTGCACCACCAGCGGACGAGCCTTGGCGAAATCCACCGCCGCCATTCCATCCGCCTGGATGGTTTGTGCCGCTTGGCTCTGCACCATAAAGGCCGCCAGCGCCGCCCACATAAATATGAATTGTTTGCGGCGATGTTATGGTCAAGATACCACGTGAAAATCCGCCATTACCACCACGAAACATAGTTCCGCCCGCCGGAAATTGAGTGGGATTATTTATACGGCCACCGCCATCAGCGCCCCAGACCTCTAATAAATATGTGCCTGGTTGCAATGTGCGAGTTTGAACATTTCCATTTATACCGGTTCCAGCACCCGCAACGGTTGTCCCATTAAATGAATGATTCCAAACCTCGTGAATTGTCATAGGCGGCACAGGCGTCGTGGTACCAGGCACAACAAAAAGTTGGTTAATGCTTTGAATCAAAGAACTAATCGCATTTCGCACATCTATGGTATTCATCGCAACCATACCCGCACCCGCAGTATTTGCGGCCAATGCGTGCGCGCAAAAATTTGTCGTCTGTCCGCCACGTATTTGATTTGCCCTATCAATTGTGCACAAAAGATAACGTCGGTTGGCAATCGCATTTTGATTTGCGGACGCATTAATTGGAACATTTATATTATGCACACGATTAATATAGTCATGAACAAACCGTACATTTGCAACCGGAGACGATGCATGCAAAGCATCAGTCCCGACAACAAAGACTGTCGCACATAACATTATTAATCTTGTCAATTTTGTTCTTGTCATTAAATTATGGCAATGCTTGGGTTGGAACATTTAGTGTTCCTGTGATGGTAAAGGTTCCGGTTGTTTGAACAACAGTTGTCGGCATTTGTGCAACTGGCACACGAGAGTTGGTATCAAGTCCGGCAACACCACTTGCCACACCAATATTGGCCGCCGCCGCCGTGCCAAGTGTTGGCCTGTTTAAAATCTGTGCCCCTCCGGTGGTCGCATTCCAATCAGCCTGTACATTACCCATGCCCGATGGAAGTTGAGACGCCGGCACACGACCGTCCGCACCCAAAGATGCAACGCCGCCCGCAACACCAACCTGTGCTGTCGGCACAAAATTTGC
>WQVP01000026.1 GCA_009785765.1 Alphaproteobacteria bacterium
CTCTTTTCGGGGCAAAGGTTTCCGAACAAATCCAATCTGTGTTTAAAAAAGGCGCAGATGGCGTTATTGTGCCAGGCTCTTCTTTGATGATAAGGGCGCTTTTGCCAGTGGTTCATGATTTGTTTTTTAATCGTAAATTATTTATAAGCATTGATATGGATAATGTTTTATCCACAGACTGGCCTGATATATTCAAAGATATCAAAGAAATTAACGCAAGCGGCATAATATTAATTGCCCCGTCCGCCTCTGCCTCTGGAAAGATTTGCGGGATGCTTTCGGGTATGCCTTTGGATTTTGATGGTGATATATTTGTATTATCAGATTTGCCCGAAGTTATGGAGGATGCAATGCGTCTTTGCCAAAAAATCCGCCCAGCAACAAACCTTCGGTATTTTGTTAAAAAACAATAAATATAAGCGAAAGAGTGAAAAAGTGAATAAATTAAAGAATATTTTATTAACAAAGATAAAAGTGAAATACCTTATTTGCTTTTTCGCTCTTTCTCTTATGCATTTTGGGGCGCATGCTGGGACGTGCAACATAATAGGTAATGAATCAGGCGCACCTGTGCTTTGCGGCGTTGCAAAACAGGGCGGTATGTTATTCGGCGAAGTGCCGACTGTAATTCGTGTTTACAAAGGCGATGTTTTGGTTTCGTATCGTGGGATATTTGTGGTGGGACTTGCGTACAATACACCTGAAACTATAAGTCTGCGATTTTGCCAAAGACGGCGATGTGACACCTTTACATATAATATAGAACAGCGCACATTCCCAGAACAACACATTACAGTGCCCGCCCGCTTTGATGATTTCACGCCAGAGGTTCTTGCGCGTATAGAGCGAGAGAGGCAAAACGTATTTGCGGCACGCGCAGAGTCTATTAATTTTGATGCAACCGCATTTATGGATATGGAATTACCGGAAAATCTACGTACAAAACGTATAACAGCCGGTTATGGATTTCGGCGTGTTGTAAACGGGACCCCTCGCCGTCGTCATCTTGGGGTTGATTTTGCGGCGCCCACTGGAACACCGGCCAAAGCCATCGCAGATGGTGTGATAACACTTGCCGACTATATGTTTTTTAATGGCAAATCGGTATATATAAAACATGGGCACGGAATGTCTTCATCATATATGCACCTTCATACAATTGATGTTAATGTCGGAGACGTCGTAAAAAGAGGGCAGGTAATCGGAACAATTGGAAACACCGGGCGAAGCACGGGTCCGCATTTACATCTTGGGGTATATTGGAGGCAAAGCGGACTTGACCCGATGTTGTTGCTTCAAAATACAAGAGAATAAAAAACCGCCCCGGATATTTGCTCATACTGCGCTTTGCGCGATTTCGCAAATTCCGGGGTGACACATAATGTTGACTTGCCTATTCTAACCGGCGGTTTTTTTATCGTTCTGATTTTTCTGCCTCTTCTTGTTCTTCTAGTGTAAGAGTTGCCAAGGGTCGTGCCATCATGCGTTTAAGGCCAATGGGCTCGCCCGATAATAGGCTGTACCCGAATGTGCCGGCGTCCAAAGATTCAAGTGCACGATCAACCTTTTTCAAAAGATTCGCATTACGTGCATGAACCTTTAATTGCATATCAGCCTCTGTGGAAAGATTCCCAGAATCACCTTCGTCGCCTGTGCCCGCTGTTTTGTTTTTTTGTGCAATGTTTATAGCGTCCATAACATCATTCATGCCGGACACCAATTCATCACGTTGTTCGCATAGTATTTTGTAAAAATATGCACGTTGTTCAGCGCCCATATATTCTTCGCTTACTTTTGGTTTGTATTTTGGATCAAGCTGTATTGTTTTATAGTTTTTTTTGCTCATACCTTTATCCTTTGACTTCCTTTATAAACTCTTCCAATTCTCCCGCACTTAGTAATCCTGTTTTTGTTGCAACGACTTCGCCGTCTTTAAACGCAAGCACGGCCGGAATAGAGCGTATACCATATTTCGCAGGCGTCCGGCGATTGCCTTCGTCAATTTCAAACTTTGCAAACTTTATATCTGTGTTGGCGGCCGCAGACGCTTCAAACACGGGTCCAAACATACGACATGGTCCGCACCACTCTGCCCAGAAATCTATGATAACAATTCCATCAGTAATAACTTTTTCAAATGATTCATCGTTGATATGTAAAATAGACATGCTTTTTTTCCTTTCTCTTGATTTACATCAAAAGTGTAATATAATACAAGGCAATAATCAAATAGGAATTGATAACAGATTATAACACTATATATAGTGAAAATTTGTCAATAATGGCACAAAATATGGATAAAAAAGAAGTTTATATAGATTCGGCTGCGACCGCCCTGAAATCGGAATCAGTGATTGCCACGCAGGCGGAATTTTTGCGCATAGATTATGCGAACGCATCACGTGGCACTTGTGGTCGTGCCGCCCGCACTGATACGGCGATTGAAAGTGTGCGCCGAACTGTTGCAGAGTTTATAGGCGCAAAACCAGAACAAATTGTTTTTACCAGCGGCACGACGGACGGGATAAATCGGATTGCGCACATAATTAACGCACATTTTACAAAGTACGGCGGCAAGAAAAGCGGACAATGGACTTTTGGTGTAAGCGAGTTGGAACATCACAGCGCACGAATGCCCTTTGAAGACTTTGAGATGGATGGCAAGGCGAAAATTTCAATTTGTCCACTGGACGATAATTTAAATTATGATATTGAAAAATTGCCTATGGTTGATGTTCTTGTTATAACGGCGATGTCTAATGTTTTTGGTGTGGCGCAAGATGTCAAAAAAATAATTGCCGCCGCCCGCACAAAAAATCCAAATGTAATTACGGTTGTTGATGCGGCGCAATACGTCGTGCATGCGCCAATTGATGTTATGGATTGGGATTGTGATTTCCTGTGTTTTTCGGGCCACAAAATTGGTTCTGATACCGGCGTCGGTGTTATGTATATGAAGGGTTCATATTGGATGCCTGACCGATTCGGTGGCGGCATGGTTCAATCTTTGTCATATGTTGCAGAGATGGGCGAAAAGAAAAGTATCATAGATTGGAAATTTGCCGCAGCGCCCACAAAGTTTGAGGCCGGCACATTGCCACTAACACAAATTGTCGGACTTGGCGTTGCGATTAAAGAAACTGGAAACTGGAAACCGGAAACCGGAAATTTATTAAATTATTTGCGTGATGAATTATCAAGAATAGAGCGGATTAAATTTATATCGCCGCCGGATGCAAATGTATTAACTTTTACAGTGGACGGAATGCATCATTTGGATTTTGGCGCAATGATGGGCGCACGTGGAATATGTTTGCGCACCGGGAATATGTGTGCGTCTTGGCTGTTTTCACGACTTGGCATTGATGGCGCTGTCCGTATATCTGTCGGCCCGTGGAATACTATGGCGGAAATGGAGATGGTTGTTAAAGTGATTAAAGAAGTTTTGAAATGAAAGAACAAATTATTGAAAAATTAAAGCAGGTATATGACCCGGAAATTTCGGTAAATGTTTATGATTTGGGATTAATTCGTGAAATAATAATCCCGAACCCCGAGACCCGAACTCCGGATCCCGTTATTATAAAAATGACATTTACATCGCCTACGTGCCCGTTTGCGGATGAACTTATGCAAATGGTGCAAATGAATGTTGAACAGGTCGTGGGCAAGGGCAATATGCGGATTGAAATTGTTTGGGATCCGCCTTGGTCGTTAAAAGATATGTCGGCCGCCGCAAGAATAGAATTAGACCTGACAGACGAGGGGTGGTGATTATTCGTAAATCGTAAGACGTGAATCGTAAGCCGCAAAACGACGAACAGTATTCACGATTCACGATTCACGATTCACGATTTAATATGAATTACACAGAAATAAAAAACATTTTACGGCAAATCCAAGACCCCGCAGAGCGGTTGGAGTTTGTTATGGATATTGGCAAACAATTACGCCCAATCCCTATGAATCAAAGGGGCAGAGAGATTAAAGGGTGCGCATCACGTGTAGAGATTTATAAAGATGATGACGGATATTATGCGTCTGCGGATTCCGCCCTTGTTGCGGGAATTGTTTATATAATTCTAAGCATGGTTGATGATAAAAATATTGATAATATGATGGCGGAATTTGAATCCCTTAATCTTGGGCTTGGTTCTGGTCGCATGACAGGCGCACAAAGTATGATTGAGTTTTTAAGGCACTAGGCATCAGGCACTGGGCACCAGTGTTTAGGAAAAATTCAAGTTTTATGATAATATACAAATATAAAAATAACTAATGCCTAGTGCCCGGTGCCTAGTGCCTTTGGAGCGAAGCGACAAAATGTATGATCACGAAAAAATGTTTCACATAGGTACAATCATGTTGGCCATTGCGTTTATAATGGTTGCTGTATTACAAATAAGTTTTCGCCTTCAAGAGAGAGAGCGAACCCGCACTCGTGCCGAAATCGTCCGCACCCAACAAGACATTGCCCAAAGACAAATTGTT
The DNA here is from genome assembly GCA_009785765.1 of Alphaproteobacteria bacterium. Classification (GTDB taxonomy): domain Bacteria; phylum Pseudomonadota; class Alphaproteobacteria; order Rs-D84; family Rs-D84; genus WRKW01. Next base: position 4,492 of record WQVP01000026.1, read on the forward strand.
TTATCCGGCCTTATCAGTCCAGAAAATTTACGAGGGATAACCACAGGTGTTTTTCCGGGGTTCCAAACAATTGGCTTTGGCCGCAATATAAATGTTAATGATATACCAATCAGGGGCCAGTAACCAGTAATCAGTAATCAGTAACCAGTTGGATTGTGCCGAGTTTAAAGTTGTAATTTTAAAATCGGAAAAAATGACTGATTACTGATTACTGGTTACTGATTACTGATTACTATAAGTGTTTGAAGTAGGAAAAGACATTGCAAAAATAGTATCACGTGCACGCATGAAGCAATTGCGCGGTCGCCTCTGCATTGTAAATCGTGTATTCGCCGTCGCATTTTTTGTTTTCGCGTCATATACTGTATACCTTGGGACCATTGGAACCGAGGCGCATAGGCGTGGCACCGGAGCGGGCGAATGGGTGTCTGTACGTGCACCAATCGTTGACAGGCACGGCGTAATATTGGCGCAAAATATTATGTCCGGTCATATTGTTTTGCGTCCATGGCAGGTCCAAGACAACGAAGTCATGGCGCATGTTATAAATGAAATTATCCCAAGTATTTCGGTTCAGAATGCTCGTGCTCATCTTAACTCTGGTCGGCGATTTATAACGCTTGCACGATTTGCATCCGAATCGCAAATTGCCGAAGTACGTGCCCGAAGATTACCCGGGCTATCCACCGACGCATCCGAGCAAAGGCGATATCCGCAAAGACGATTATTTTCACATATTGTTGGATTTGTCGGCTCTGATATGATTGGCCAAGAAGGCGTAGAGCGGACATCAAACAGATATCTTTCAACCAATACTGCGCCGCTGGTATTATCTTTGGATGCACGAATTCAGTCTGTTATGTATGCTGAATTATTGCGGGCAAAAAATACATTTTCGGCGATTGGCGCTATGGGAATTATTATGAATGCCCAAAACGGCGAAATTATTTCAGCCGTCGCAATTCCGGACTTTGACCCCGAAGACAGCACAGGCCGTACCGCCAATATAATGTTCCCGATAACCCAGGGTATATATGAAATGGGATCGGTCTTTAAGACGTTTACACTTGCCATGGCTTTGGAAAACGGAATGTCCATAGATACGGAATATAATATAAGTCGCCCATTTCAAATTCGGGATAGACGGGGAAGAGTGGCGGCAACGATAAACGATCATACGGCGCTTCGCCGCCGGGCGCTTACGTATATAACGATTGCGGATATGTTGCACCTGTCATCAAACATAGCGGCGTCTCAGATGATGCTTGATATTCCGGTGCCTGTTATGACTGGTTTTTTTGAAAGACTGCACTTTAACCGTCGTTTGGAATTGGATTTTGGAACAACCGCAATGCCACAAATGCCGCCCGTATGGGGACCGGTGGAACGTGCAACGGCTGCATTTGGCCAGGGGCCTGCAATAACTCCGATTCATAAATTATTGGCGTTTAA
>WQVP01000027.1 GCA_009785765.1 Alphaproteobacteria bacterium
TCATATTCAAAGACGGGAATCGCCCGTGTGCCGGCGGCAATTATTGATGCCGCACGACCATGCCCAAGTAATAATGTTGATGTCGGATTTTTATTCACAAACGTATATTCAACGGCGCATTCGTTCGGCTGATACAAATCGTAAATTTCCCCAACCCCTTGATAGATTAGGGCCAGACGTTCGGACAATGGTGCGGATGCATCGGTTTTTATAACGCCGCTTGCAATATACTTCCGCTCGTTCCCGGATGAATCAATCACCGCCCAACCAGTTTTGGTCAGCGCCGGATCTATACCAATAATTCTTTTAACTGTTTTCATAAAAGTAATCAGTAATCAGTAACCAGTAATCAGTATTATCACTTGGAACAAACCAACCGGTTACTGATTACTGGTCACTGGTTACTATATCCCTGTTATAACTTTCTGAACATCGTCCAAGTCGTCCAATGCGTTTATTAGTTTATCCAATTTGGCCTCTGTATCATCATCAATTTCCATAGGATTATTTGCGACGAATGTTATCTCTGCCCGCTCTGGCTCGCCCAAAGAATCGGAAAGATTTTTTTGCACAGACATAAAATCATCTGGTTTTGTCTTTACGATATATCCATGCTCTGATGTTTCCATGTCATCTGCGCCTGCATCCATTATCGCCATCATCATGGCATCTTCGTCGGCTGCGGCCGAGAGGGGATAAAATATAAGACCAAATTGGGTAAAGAAAAACATAACGCTGTTCTCTGTGCCCATTTCACCGCCAAATTTTGAAAATGCATGGCGGATTTCCGGCGCAGTTCGGCGTGGGTTATCGGTCAATGCCTCTATGATAATTGGCACGTTGCCTGGGCCTTTGCCTTCGTACCGTGCGCCTACAAAATTATCGGTATCTTTATCGCCCGCTTTATCAACCGCGCGTTTGATATTATCGTTCGGCATAGAATTTTTACGGGCATTTAAAATCGCAACACGAAGACGTGGATTGTTTTCCGGATTCATATCACCCAGTTTTGCCGCCGTTGTGATTTCGCGTGCAAGTTTTGTGAAAAGATTGCCACGGGCTTTGTCTTGTGCGCCTTTGCGGTGTTGAATATTATGCCATTTGGAATGTCCAGCCATTATTTTACTCCGTAAAAAATTTCTGATTTCTGATTGCTGATTGCTGATTTATGGTTTATTATTGTAAAAAAGGATAGCATATGATTGGAAAACTTCAAGGACAAATTGATTATGTCGGCGACGGCTATGTGATATTAAGTGTTAGTGGTGTCGGATATAAAGTATTCACGTCTGAAATTACGAGCACGACCACGACCATGATCACGCTGTGGATTGAAACAATTGTCCGTGAAGATTCTTTTCGTCTGTTCGGGTTTTCGTCTTTGGCCGGCCTTGAATTGTTTAACCAATTAACAACAGTATCGGGCGTCGGGCCAAAGGTTGCGATGGCAATTATGGGTGCACTTAAACCAGATGTACTTATGTCTGCAATTGCAACAGGGGACGCAAAAACAATTGCGACTGCGCCGGGCGTTGGTAAAAAAGTTGCGGAGAAAATTATTGTGGAACTTAAAGGCAAGATAGGCACTGGGCACTGGGCACTGGGCACTAGTGATGATGTAAATTCTGTATTGCCAGATTTATTGTCCGCCTTGGAGTCATTGGGATACAGGCGTGCGGATGTTGCGGAACTTTCGCAAAAACTGGTTCGTGAAAACGAATGTGCGGATGTCGGCACACTTATCAAAATTGCGCTATCGGAAATTAAGAAATGAAAATATTCATAGAATATGGTCTTGATTTTGATAACAATAAATATGGATTTGGTGTAAATACTGAATACGAATACGACGACCAAGAAGTTCGTAAATCCGGCGCAGTAAAACTTGCCAAAACAGAAGAACATTATTTTCGTATTTGGATTGGAAAGCGTGTAATGTCGTTAAGCAATAAAAGGCCACATATTCATTTTCGGAAAAAGAATAGAAATAATTTTAAAATCATATATGGACGACGTGGGACAAAAATAAAATGACAGATACAATTTTCGCATTATCAAGTGGCAAAGGGCGCGCAGGCGTTGCGGTGGTACGTGTAAGTGGGAAAGATTTATGTAATTTATTGTATAAAGTTACAACAATCTGTCACTCCGGCAAAGGCCAGAGTGGGTCTAAAAAAATAAATTGTAAAGACCCTGGCCCGGCCCCCGGCCTTCGCCGGGGCAGGCTTGCCGGGCTGACAGCTCGTTATGCCTATTTTACAGACTTGATAGATTTGAGTGGCGATATAATTGATAAAATAATAGCGATTTATTTTAAAGCACCCGCCTCATTCACCGGCGAAGATGTAGTTGAATTTCATGTTCATGGATCGGACGCTGTATTGGCAAAATTATTTGATATTTTAAAATCGCTTGGTGCACGTATGGCAGAGCGGGGCGAATTTGCACGGCGTGCATTTGATAATAACAAAATGGATTTAATAGAGGTTGACGGCCTGGCTGCATTGATTGATTCCCGGACAGAGCAACAAAGGCGTGCGGCATTACGTACGGCGGCCGGCGCAGACAGCGACACATATATGCGTTGGCGCCAAGAGATGATAGACATTGCGGCATATTCGGCGGCTATGCTGGACTATCCGGACGAAGAATTGCCAGAAAATATTGGCGAAAAATTGGCCACTCGTACGCAAAAACTTTACGATGAATTAAGTGTGGCATTATCACGTGCGGGCGCTGCACGTGCGGTTCGGTCTGGTTTTAACATCGCTTTGGTGGGCGATGTAAATGCGGGGAAATCATCACTTTTTAATGCAATCGTCGGTGAATCACGTGCAATTGTATCGGACATTGCCGGCACCACACGTGATGTCATCTCGGCCGAAATTGATATGGATGGATACCTTGTGCGATTGCTTGATACGGCCGGACTTCGTGAAACCACAGACGCGATTGAAAACATGGGAATAGAGCGGACTAATAAAGAAATAGAGAATGCGGATTTGATTTTAAGAGTAAGGAGTAAGGAGTTAGGAGTTAGAAATGATAATGAACTTACTGTATATAATAAATCGGATTTAATAAAATATGATTCATCACTTCTTACTCCTTACTCCCTACTTGTTTCTGCCAAAACCGGCGATGGCATTCCGGAACTTTTGGATTTAATAAAAACCGAAGTGCATGCACGTTTGGCGCAAAGTGAATCAGACGTTGTTGTGAACGAGCGTACGAAAGGCTTGTTGACGGATGCGGCAAATGAATTGAAACTAGTGCTTGTAGGGGTCGGGTCTTCCGACCCGTCGGGCGGGGAAACCCCGCCCCTACATAATCCTGAACTATTCGCAGAACACGTAAATGCGGCGGCTGATAAAATAGGTGCGGCCCTTGGGGTCATAGGGATAGACGAAATTATGGATGCAACATTCGGACAATTGTGTTTGGGTAAATAAAAGGAATAAAAAATGAATATAAAGTTTTTTAACGAATTGCCGGAATCAGAGCTGTGTCACATCGCAACACTTCACTTTAATCAGTGGAGTCCGATGAACCAAGCATTAAACATTGATGATAAAATAGAAGAGTTTACAAAAGAATACGCACAGCAGTCGGATAAATTGCCAACAGGATTTGCGGTTTATGAAAATGATGAGCTTGTCGGATTTTGCAGATTGAAAATTTTAAACCTTAAAAAATATCCGGAATTAACGCCATGGATTTCAAGTTTGCTGGTACTAAAACAAGGCGACGGATATGGTAAAAAGATAGTAGAGTTCGCAGAAAATACATTAAAGAAAATGGGGTACGATCACGTCTATATTTATTCAAGCAAGGCAGGTGATTTTTATAAAAAATTGGAATTCCAATTTGTCGGCATGGTTGATAAAAATGACGCAGGTCAGGCAGAACTTTATAAAAAAGAATTTTAGTTCTTAGCCGCTTTATATTTAATGCTTGCATGGGCGCCGTTGCAAAAGGGTTTGTTTCCCGATGCGCCGCATCGGCATAGCGTTTGTTTTTGGCGTACTTCATAAGAACGGCCATCGGCGCTTTCCACCCGTATTCCGCCACGTATCCATAATGGGCCGGATATCTTTAATCCCGAATCCTCTATGGTGTGAACGGTCGGCGTGGTTTTATCTTCCAATAATTCGCCGTCATTTGTGAACATCATAAGTCGGCCGGCGGGACATAAATTTGCCTCTTCAGCGCTTAATTTATCAGCCGGCGCGTCGCCCCGCATAACCAGATTCCATACACGTCCGCCACGATCACAAAATCGTGCGAACGCACAATATTGTTCATTATCCAATAATGTTTGGTTTGGGCCACGTATGGCCTCTGCACTTGCTTGGCGCATTATGGGTGTAAAAGATGCCGTCTCTGTTCCGTCAAAACCGGTTGCATGCGACCCATCGCAAAATGGTGCGTTTTTGGATTTGCCGCACCGGCAGAGCGCAACCGGATCGGATTTAATTTCAAATGTTTGCCCATCGCCATATTTAACAGATATGCCATTAACATCGGTTATGATGATTTTTTCTGAAATCCGGTCCGCACCATAAAGCAGGTAAGGGCCGTCTTTTGTGATTTTTATATAAGGTTTATTTTCTTTCATGAATGAATATTAAGGCAAAAATTTATAAAAACACAATAGGAATACGTCCAGTTAGTAAATCAGTAAATTTTAAGATAAAATAGGAACAGGTCTGATGAAATACCGAACACGCGCGGTAGTAATAGAATGCTTTATTATTTAAAACACTCTGTTATTTTTCATCAGACTATTTTTATTTTTTAAAATAAAGTTCAAGTTTTTTATACGCCAATGCAACTGTGCCAAATTTTTCTGCGGCGGTTTTTGCAGACATTTTTTTTGCCGTGTCCGGATGGTATTTTTTTGCAAGACGGCGATATGCAGTGCGCACTTCACGAAGAGTTGCCGTAATTGGCAATTCCAATGTTTTAAAGGCATTAATGGTTTTTGAATCTATTTCTGATTTCTGATTTCTGATTTCTGATTTGCCAGATAAGAATTTATTTAAGAAATCCAAATATTCCGCAGATTCAACCTGTGCTTCTTTTTTGTCTTTAAGCGGGGTGCCGAATGTACGTTTCTCCCAATCGGCATTAATTTCGTCTTCGGTCATATTTTGATAAAAATTCCAATTCTTGTTATATTCGGCCGCATGATCCCGACAAAAGAAATAATATTCCGAAAGGTCACGGGATTTTGGCGCACGGCAGGTGCCGGCCTTGGTACAGTTTGGATGATTGCATTTTTGTATCAAGTTAAGAGCTCTTTGTTTTAGGAACCAGGAATCAGGAACTAGTAGTTTTTGTATTTGTGGATATAATTCTAATAATCTTATACTAACTGGTTCCTGGTTCCTTTTTTCGCCAATGGATGGTGTTTGTGCACAGCTTCTATTAATTTCTCTGGCATAACGTGTGTATAAATTTGTGTTGATGTAATGTCTTCGTGGCCCATCATTGTTTGTATGGCCCGTAAATTTGCACCGCCCGCCAAAAGATGTGATGCAAACGAATGGCGCAATACATGCGGTGATACTTTATTCGGCGAAATTCCGGCAAGCACGGCACATTTTTTTATCATTTTAAAAAATCCAAAACGTGTCATGTGGCCGGCGGCGCCAATGCCAGGGAAAACAAATTTATTGCCTTTGATATTATCCCGTATTTCCAAATAATCCGCCAGGGCTTTTTGCGCAGATGCGTGAATTGGCACAAGTCTTTCTTTGGCGCCTTTGCCACGTACCAATAATTTATCGCCCAATATTTGTTGTAATTGTAA
>WQVP01000028.1 GCA_009785765.1 Alphaproteobacteria bacterium
CGCAGAGTTATGGAATTCCAACAACGTGTTGCAACACTTCAACGTGATACTATGGAGCGTGCACAATCCATAGAAATGAATTTCCAACAAGCACTTGTGGAAATACAACGCCGTGATTTGGATCCAATTATAGAAGGCATTATTGCACGTAAAAATTTATCACTTGTGATTGATGGCCGCTTTGCACGTGTTGGTGCGAATGCGCCTGCTGGATTGGATATTACGGATGATGTTATAAATGCGTTAAACCGTAAAAATTCAACATTCCGCATGGCAAGACCACAAGGTTTTTAAGTGAATAAGTGAATAAGTGAAAGAGTGAATAAATGGTTTTATTTAAAAATAATTTTATTAATAAGAAACAAGTGAAAACACTTTTTCACTTTTTCACTTTTTCACTTTTTCTCTCTATAGCAAATGCAAACGTCACAACCCCCACAACCGTTGACACATTTGGAACTCCGCTTTGGGATGCATCAGTTCATCATGCAGACCGTAGGTCTTGGCATGATCGGGCCGAATGGGTTGGGATACCGTTTGATGATATGGAACAGATTCAAATTGATGTGCCACCTATGCCCGGGTTCAGCGAAATCTGGCTTGGCGGCGGCGGACTGGGCAATTATGACAGATGCCCGCCGGAATTAAACTTTTTCCAATGTCAAATATGGCGCACAAGACCACATGTCAGAGAGACCAGATATACAACATCAAACAGGCTTCGCCATAATGAATTTAATGCAATAATGCAAAGCATCCAAAGAGGAGAGGCGTTTAATCGCAACAATCCCGCCGCATTGCCATTAATTGCACGCTATGAAAAATTAATGAATGCATCTCTTGCATGTTGTCGGGACGGGATGCTTCACCATCTTGCCAAATGGGGCGCTGATGATGCATTGAAGCATAAATTTATTTTTGATGATGCGAACTTTTATATGATGGGGCAACGTTGTCTTGTTATATCGGACGCTGATCTTGATCGCTCTATGCCAAATGTTATGGCAGCCGAAGTTATGGCGGACGTGCGTAATACATGTATATGTCGTTCACGTGATTGGTTCACCGCATTACTTGGGCCATTTACACAGGTTTATAATGCCGCACCAGAATTCCGCGATGCAAATTTCCGCTTTCAATACAGCGACGGACTACAAAGAACAATTACGGTTAATATAAACCGAGAAGTACAAACTGTTTTGGAAATACTTCGGGCATGCCCATAAATAAATCCCACCGAAAGGTGGGAAAATTTTTATCGCAAGCATGCGCCCGCATTAATCGGTTTTCTTCCCAAGTGCATTATTACGAAGCCATATAATCTGTTTAACCTGATCACGTGCATTAATCGCCGGCACCCCAAGATATGTACCGTTTGACGGCAAATCTTTTAACACAGCGCTGGCCCCGCCAAGGTTAACATCGTCGCCAATTTTTGCTTTGTTTGTTATAACTGTGCCGCCGCCAATCATAACACGGTTGCCGATTTCTACGGCACCTGCGATTGCTATGTTTCCTGCGAACAAACATTCTTTGCCGATTTTTGCATTATGACCAACCTTTACCAGGTCGCCGACTTGTGTAAAATCACCGATTATTGTATCAGATATAGTGCCACGTTCAACAACAGCGCATGCGCCAATGCTTACATTTTCGCCGATTACAACACGGCCGACGTGCGGGATATGCATGGTTTGTCCGTTAACACGTGCAAATCCAAAACCATCTTTTCCGATAACTGCGTTTGGCAATATTGTACAATTTTTGCCAATCGTTGCATTATCAATCCATGCACCGCCGCTGACAAAAACACCATCACCAATAATTGCGCCGGACCCAATAAATGCGCCAGATTCTATGGTCGCCGTGCGGGAAATTTTTGCCCCACGTTTTATAATTGCGCCCGAACGAATCCCTGGCTTTTTTGGTTTTTCAAAAAGATATGAAAGTATTTTTATAACCGCCGCACGTGGGGATTCTGTTATCAAAAGCGTCGCACCCTTTGGCGCATTTTTTACCATTTCTGGTTGTAATAAAATAACGGACGCCTTTGTATTTTTAAGAACATCCACAGGCAATATTTTAAAAGTTTCATGCATTTGTTCTGTGGAATAAAATGTTATGTCGCCGGCGGATGCATCTGCAATCGGCGCAACGCCTGTGATGCGAGTATTTTCATCACCCGACAGTTCAAGTTCAAACATTTTTGCAATTTCTCCGGCGGTTGTTTGTTTTACGCGCGGAGAGAATAGTTTTATTAAAAGTTTTTTAAGCATAGGTTTATCCAGGGATTAAGAATTAATGATTAGGGATTAGTGTTAAAAACTCCAGCTTTCGTTAAGATTATAAATCAAAAAAAACAAAAATAAAGCTAATTCTTTTATACGAACCTCAATCTCTAATCCCTAATCCTTAATCACTAATCCCTTCTTGTTTTTTTATCCAATTTATGATATACTTATACAAAGAGAGACATGAAGAAATTACTGACACTGACACTGACACTGACACTGCTTGCGCCTGTGGCGCATGCCTCTTCGCCTATGGGTTTTCACCCAGCTGACCTTCACGGGAATCAATGGAACCAAGCAATGCAAGAGCGCACTACGCCTGATGCAGGCGGTCCCGTTCAAAGACAGGCTGTGCCCGGACCATTAACCCAGCAAGCCCAAGCACAGGCGGCCGCCGCACAGCAACAGGCCGATATGATGGCGCAACAGATGCAACAAATGCAGGCACAACAGGCGCAAACTCAACAACAAATGATGCAGCAGATGCAACAAATGCAGGCAGATATGGCGCAACAACAAGCCGCATCAGCACAACAAATCCAAGCCGCACTTGCAGCCCAAGCGGCGCCGGCGCCTGCGCCTGCGCCAGTACAAGCGGGCGGGGGCGGCAGTGGTGATTTTGGGATTTCTGCGGCGCAACAAATTGCGATTGCAAATCATATTCCTGTGGACGTTTTGGTTCGTGAAACAGCGATGGGACAAATCCAAACACAGCTGGACAATGTGCGGGCGGCGGTTGTCCGTGCACGTGGGGCGATGATACAAACATTTGATTATGCGGGCTGTGACGGACGTGGAAACCATTGCATAGGGCCACGCAGAGTTGCCGCATTCCGTCATCGTGCGGACGCATTTTTCCAGCCATTTGATGATGCAGCGGACGAAATGTATACGGCGCTTACCATGGCGATGGCTTTGGGCGTGGACGTAAGCGACATATTGATGATGCTTGGCGGAACATGCCAACAATGGGGACAGTATATGTGCCTCCAAGGTCAACATTTAAGGTTTGCTTCTTGTGGTTGGACTGGGGCAAGTCGTGATTCACAATGCCAATGTCGTGAAAATTTCCCCAACAACGTTAATCTTCCGCCATGTCCACCAAACCAACAACAAAACGGCCGTATAATCCCACCATCCCAAGGAGGGTGTCAACTATTACGCCTTATGACAGATGGCGCACAAATCCAACAAAACTGGATTTTCCCAGAACAACAAGGCGGACGACGAGTAGAGTGTTCGCAAGACCAAGTGCGCCAAGTACATCCAGCAGGACACCCCCAAGCGGGCCAACGTGTTTTTGATTGTCATTACGTATCTTCGTCTATTGCTGGGCAAGCCGGAAGATATTTCCGCAATGATATAAATGTTGGGTCTTCTATCCAAGTTGCCTGTGCGTCAGATGCAATTCATGCACATGGATTATTGGGTCGTCGTAATCGCCGCACCGCAAATCTTATAAGCGCAGATGTTATTCAAATGTTGATTAATGCGGACGCACCACGTACGCTTGCAGGCAATCAAGACTTTCAGAGCCTTGCGATATTTTGTACACCAACTATGAGCGAGTTTCATATTTTACAAAGAACTGTACAAACTGGACAACTCCAAGATCGTCTTTGCATCAGAAGAGACCTTCTTATAGACAGACGGGACGGATCTCCAAGAACAAACGACAGAGACCTTGGAAGCATAAGAAGTATTCCAAGATCCCCCACGGCCGAGAGCCCACCTGAAACCTATACTCCGGAGCAACGGGAAACTTTTTGGAGAAATATTGCCACTGCCGCTAATAGAGCACTATCTCAAAAGGAGGATGAACTTGCCGAGGCTAGACTTGCCGCACCTGTTGAAGGCGAACCAGTTCCAGAACGAATAGCTGGGGCAGTGCAGTGCGACCTTGACGCTCTTGATGATCACGTTCTTGTTATACACCCAGCGTTTGCGCTTTGCAGTGTACATGCATACAATATTGGGCTTGGTGTTAACCCTGGTGCGCGCGGACAAGGCCCCAGAGATCGTGAGCTGATGCTTGAAACTATAAGCCTTAAAACCACAGTTATAACACAACAAATGTTCCGTCAATTTGAATTGCTTGATTCAACCGTACGGCGTTTTGAAACACAGTTAAACCGCTCTATGATGGCAACACGTCTAGAGGCCGCAGGCGGCCAGGCCGGCAGCGGACAACAACAACAGGGCACAGGCGGCATTACCCGTGGCATAGCAAACGCACGTGATTGCTCTTCTATATTTGATATCCATCAACAAATGCAATGCCTTCAAGACAACGCAAATCTTATCAGAGGGGAACAAAACCGTGGCAACGCCCAACATCAAGTAGAAACAGATCTTGCTGTAATTCGTCGCCAAAGAGACTTATCAGAACAACACTCAACAGCCCTTGGCAATTATTGCGAGCAATGGAGCCCTGGATTTAATCCTGCGCAATGCGCCAATGCAATCGGGGGGGCGGCAAATGACATTGCCCGCAGAGCACGAATGGCAGAGGAAGATGCAAGGCGACGCTAGGGGTCTTGGTTTCCACTATACTTTAAATCCGCACAATGTGCGGATTTTTTTAATTGGGTTTTGTTAAAACACCTTAAACACAAACACTAATTTCAACCTTTGGTTATATTATTTGCAATCATGTTATTTATAGTTGTATAGGAATAAATGCCGATATGGCGCAAAATTGACACCCCTCCGCCGGAGGAGAAATAAACAAAAGGATAAAAAATGCCAAACAAAGAACAAAGCAATCTTCAAAAATTTAACGATGCCGAAGGGCTATGGTTTTGGTTTATATCATCAAAACGAATACAGACCGGACTTCGCCGGACGGACAACCCAAGTGGGCGAGTATGCGAATTAATAGACATTGAAACGCTTATAACCAAATTACATTTGTCCGGCCGCCTGTCACGTGAACAATTGGATGTACTGGTGGAATTTGGAATGCGGCGACGTACACCACACCAGCATATTTATGCGGAAAATCGCGCCGCTTTGCTTTGGCGGGATGCAATGAATATAATTCAAATTGCGGTAAGCACAAAGGGTTGGATAGCATAAATTTGGCAAAACCAAATTTATGTAGGTAACAGGTAAAAGGTAAGAGGTAAAAGGTTTATTATTAATTACCACCTATTACCTCTTACCTGTTACCTCTTACCTATAAAAAACGGAGTTTTTTATGATAATCGCTTTCTCTCCAAATTCTGATAAATTAACCGCCCGCATACTTTGCAGGCACTTTCGGCATTGC
>WQVP01000029.1 GCA_009785765.1 Alphaproteobacteria bacterium
ATTTTACCGGGCGAGGCCGCTATATGGGCAACGTTCCGTGATAAAGCCGACAGATGCGGCGCAGACCGAATTGCCGAACGTCGCCGTGAAATGTGGGGTGCGTTTATGATGCAACAGGCAAGCGGATTGGGCGGACAGCAAGACCTTGGCGGACTTATGCAACAGGTTAGTGGCATGATGGGTCAAGGCGCCGGGGGCGGAGCGCCCGGACTTATGCAGCTTGCGCCCGGGATACTTGGCGGACTGATGAATTAAAAAACCGGCGACAATAGGCACTAGGCACTGGGCATTAGGAATTAGGAATTGCGCTGTCTACTATAGTAGACAAGTAAAAAATAAGCTGTCCATTATAATGGACAACCTATTACCTAGTGCCTAGTGCCCAGTGCCTAATGCCTAAAAAGGGCTTGCCATTTTTCCAAAGGGATTTCGTGTTCAACGCCAAGGGTAATAATTGATGGTGCGTGCGCAAAAAGTTCCACCGCCGCCGCATTAACATCACAAAGTTGTACGGCATCAACCGCATTAATATTTTCCTGTATGTCGTCAAGTCCGCCGTACATAACGCTTCGGGATGCGAAGTAATCGCTGCGTCTGTATGATGTTTCAAGTCCCATAAGTAATGCACCGCGCGCCATTTCTTTGGCACGATTTAATTCGTCCATTGTTATTGGGTCTGTGCCCATCTTTATTGCATTTATTAATTTTGCGATTTCTTGTACGGTTTCGGAAAGTTTTGCTTTTTCTGTGCTGCCTTCAATCACGGTGATTGCGGTGTCGTCAAATGCGCTTGTCGCCATGCTGATGCCGTAAACAAGCCCACGTTTTTCACGAATTTCTTGGAAAAGACGGGATGAAAAACCAGACCCCAAAATCATGGTTAATATATGAAGCGGGCGGAAATCATTGCGTTTAAGCGTTGGCCTGCCTGGCCAAATGATTTTAAAATATGTTTGCGAAAGGTCGCTTTTTTTTGTGTGGGAAAGCGCAGGCACATAATGCGATACGTTGTTTGTGGGCGCATTTCCAGTGTCCCAGTTGCCAAGACATTGTTCAATTTCGTTTAATATTTTATCCGAATTTTCAATGTCGCCACCGGAAATTACGACTGTGGCACCGCCTGCGTTATAGTTTTTATGATAAAAATTCTTTATATCATCCCGTGTCATCGCCATAACAGAATCAATGGTTCCGCCAATATCATGGCGAAGTCCGCCCCGAAAGATTTCTTCATGCATGCGGTTTTCAATAACAGCGCCGGGCCAGTCTTCGTATGATTTTAATTCTTGGATTATGACGGATTTTTCACGTTCAAATTCATCTTCGGGGAATGATGGATTTTGCACAATGTCGGATATTATATCAATTGCCAAAGCCCGGTGAGCCCGTGGCACAGTCGCATGATACGCCGTCATATTATGGGTTGTATATGCGTTTGACATTCCGCCAACATTTTCAATGGCAACGCCAATGTCCCGTGCGCTGCGGGTTTTTGTGCCTTTTAACGCCATGTGTTCAAGGAAGTGCGATATGCCGAATTCCCGTGGTGCCGATTCGTTCCGCGAGCCGGATTTTATATAAATACCGAACGTAAGCGATTCGCTGTATGGCAAGTGGTCAATAATGACCGGTATTCCGTTTGATAATTTATATATTTTTGGCTGTATCATTGTTTCGCTCCGCTCAGAGGCACCAGGCATCAGGCACTAGGCATTAGTTTTTCAAGAATTAAAAATTCAGTACGACCATAAATCTTATGTTTCAATATCTCAAACTCACTAGTGCCCAGTGCCTGATGCCCAGTGCCTTTTTCCATTTCCCATACTATAACACACCCGGCCGGTGCGTTGTTAATTACTTGTATCCCCAGCTCTGGCGAATCGTACGGCGGGTCTATGAATATTAGGCTCGGTCTAGGTTCCCCTCCTATGGAGGGGTGCCCCGAAGGGGCGGGGTGGTCTTGTGACGAATTTGTAAAAGACCACCCCGGCGCGTTGCGCCACCCCTCCATAGGAGGGGAACTGGCATCGGCGCGGATTAAGGTATATTCAGATTCATCAAAGCCACGCAAATTTTCTTTGATTATTTTTATTGCCTCTGGGTCTTTGTCGGTAAATATAACATGTTTTGCGATGCCTCGTGATAGGCATTCAATCCCAAATGCGCCGGATCCTGCGAATGCGTCCCACACGATAATTTCTGATTTCTGATTTCTGATTTCTGATTTAATCGTATCAAGCATATTAAAGAGGGCAATACGTGCTTTGTTCTGCGTAGGTCTTGCATTTTGTGGAATTGCAAGCTTTTTCCCTTTGAATCTCCCTGATATAATTTGCAAATTTGTTTTCATTGTTTATAATTATAGCATGAAAATCAGAAATCAGAAATCAGAAATCAGAAATAATTTTATGTCGGCCGCCATGCGGCAAGCCATAAAAGCCCAGTCTCACGGAGACGTGCCCGTCGGCGCCATTATCGTCAAAGATGATAAAATTATTGCGTGCGGCGAAAATCGTGTGCAAAAAAACAAAGATATTACGGCGCATGCGGAAATCGTCGCAATTCGTGCGGCGGCAAAAAAAATGGGCACAAAGTTTTTGGACGGATGTGATATTTATATAACTCTGGAACCGTGTCCGATGTGCATTACCGCCATTTCGTACGCCCGAATTAACCGTGTTATATTTGCGGCGACGGATGCAAAGGGCGGGGCGATAACAGGCGGCGCCCGTGTGCTGGAAGATGCAAAGAACCTATGGAAACCGGCCGTCGCACAAGATGCGGAATACGCAGACGAATCGGCAATGTTGTTGAAAGATTTTTTTAAGAAACGCAGAATGGTGAAAGAGTGAAAGAGTGAAAGAGTGGAAGAGTGAAAAAATGAAAAAGCGAATAAGTGAAAAAGTGAATAGGTGAAAAAGAGGTTGAATGTATCAACAACACTTATCATTCTAGTATACTAGAACGGCAAACATAAAAAACTTGTCCATTATAAAGGACAAGTTTTTATTTATACTCTTTCACTCTTTCACTCTTTCACTTTTTCACTTAATAACGATTCCCCCGTCATTTCGCTTGGTTTCTCAATTCCCAAAATATCCAACATTGTCGGCGCTATGTCGGCCAGTCCGCCCGAACCCCGAACCCCGAACCCCGAACCCCGATTTACAATAATAAACGGCACAGGATTTGTGGTGTGCGCTGTGCGTGCGGTATTATTTTCGGCGTCCCACATGTCTTCGGCATTGCCGTGGTCGCTGGTAATAATAATTGTTCCGCCGGCGTCAATGGCGGCCGGCACCAATCGGGACAGGCACACGTCTAATGTTTCCAAAGCCTTTATTGTGGCGCCCATATCGCCCGTATGGCCGACCATATCGCCGTTTGCGTAATTTACAATAATGACGTCAAAATCGTTTATCCGGGGGATAAGCGTATCAGTTATTTCAATTGCGCTCATTTCCGGCGCAAGGTCAAATGTTGCGACGGCGGGTGATGGGATAAGAATCTTTTCCTCGCCCGGGTAATCAATCATGCGTTCGCCGTCAAAGAAATATGTTATGTGGTTGTATTTTTCTGTCTCGGCCAATCTTAATTGAGATTTGCCGGCGGCGGCCAACACATCGCCCAAAGTGTTATCAATTTTAACGTCCGGCAAAAGAGCGGGGCAAACGTCGTTTAATTCACCGCCGTATTGGGAAAGACATAATACGTTATCCGTTATTCGTGATTCGTTATCCGTGAAGAGCCTCAATATTTGCCTTGCTCTGTCAGAGCGATAATTAAAAAACAATAATCCATCATTACGGATTACGGATAACGGATAACGGGTAACGATGGTGGGTCGTATAAACTCATCCGTCTCGCCCCGTGCGTATGCATCACGCAAAGCTGTGTCAATATCGGGCGCTGTGAATTCTGCACTTTCATGCGCAATTGCATTAAATGCCAATTCCGTCCTGTCCCAATTTTCGTTTCTGTCCATTGTATAATAGCGCCCGGAAATAGAGCCAAATGTCATGCCCGGGAACTCTTTGCGTATCATATTTATATATTTTTCGGCGCTTTGGGGTGGGGTGTCCCGGCCATCTGCAACAAAGTGCCAGACCATCGGTATGCCATTTTTTTGTAAAATTTTTGCCAAAAATATGGCGTGATTTAAATCGCTGTGTACCCGGCCGTCGGATGCCAATCCCAAAATATGTGCCCGTCCGCCGGATGATTTTAAGTTTGCGATAAATTTTTGCAAAGCGGGGTTGTCTTCCATTGTTGGCTCTGCCAAAGCGAATCTTTGTATAAACTGGTTGACTATGCGGCCTGCGCCTATGGCTATGTGGCCGACCTCGCTGTTGCCCATTGTGCCGGGTAATAATCCAACGGCGCCGCCGTCTGCGGCCAATTGTGTGTGAGGATATTTTTCCAAAAGCGAATTGTAAAAGGGCGTGTTTGCACGCCAAAGCGCATTGTGTTCGGATGCGGGGGCAATACCAATACCGTCAAGTATGCAAAGTATAAGAGGTTTTTTCATGGTAATATTATATCATAGAATTAATGAATAATTAATAGTGAATAATGAATAATTAATAATTGTGGTGTCGGCGTTGCCGACATCTTTTATCTTTTATATATAAAAAATAAATGGCTGTGAGCGTATGCGAACACAACCATTATTCATTATTAATTATTAACTATTAATTAAAAACTATCTTACTATTCCATCGCCTGCGGCTTTGAGGGATGCCTCGCGTGCTTGTTCGTCTGTAATGGCCATCAATTTCAGGATATTCAATTTTACAGCGCCTGAATTAAATTTCTTATGACCACCAGGGGGAGTGCCCGTAGTGCGCTTTTCCATATTGTCTGCCCCGGCTTTAAAGGCGCCTTTTTTCAATGGCGCACCAGGCTGCGTGGCAACCATTTTTTTTGTAGCGTTCTTTCGTGCTTCGTTAAATTTACTCATTCGTTCACCTTCTTTAATTCAAAGGCTACATTCTTTGACAGAATAATAGCCAATAATTTTTCATTTGTCAAGCTTTAATTCATCACCACACGTTCGGTCAAGATTGGTGGTTGCTCTTCCATCCAGTGGGTTTCTTTGACAACACGTACACGGCGGTTTTCACGATTTGGAACATTTGGGCCGGTTTCAATCTTTAAGTCATGCTTTCCGGCGGAGACGGCCACAATTTGTCCCGCAGGCACGCCAAGGCGTATCATTTCATCACGCACGGCCTGTGCACGGCGGCCGCCCAATGCCCAGTTGTGTGCATCCGGCCCCATTGTATCGGTATGTCCAACAACAGATATACGTACATTACGGTGTTGGTTCGTTGTGGCGACCAGTTGTTGAATCATTGCACGGTATTCCGGTTTGATATTATAGCGGTCAAAGTCAAAGCGGATTTCAAAGATTTCTTCCATTAAGTGTTGGGTTGGAGATTGAGGAATCTGTTGAACTTTGATTGTTGCACGCTCTCCCG
>WQVP01000030.1 GCA_009785765.1 Alphaproteobacteria bacterium
CAATCCATTCGCGCCAATAGTTTGTATGAAGGTCTTCGCAAAGATAAACCCCATCGTCTGCGATTTTATCATAACATTCTTTAAAGGTGTTTATTTGTTGCTTGGTCGTATGGCCACCGTCATCAATCAATATGTCAATCTTTGGAAGTCTTTGCATAAGTTCACGCATAAATGTGGGGCATGATTGATCGCCAATATATACATGAATTCCATTCTTGTCATCTCTGTGTTTAAGCGCACTTGGGTCAATATCAAGCCCGAACACAGTTGCATTTTTCCCAAAATATTTTTTCCACATACGCATACTGCCGCCCTGGTCAACGCCGATTTCAAGTATATTAACTTTGCGACCACGATACTTTGCAAAATGCCTTTCATAGATTTGAAAATAATGGTGCCATTTATGAATAGACTCATCTTTATTTTGCAAAAACATATCATACAGATAATCTCGTGGCGTGGATTTTTTGCAAAAAGGTAATGCCAAAACCATACGTTTCATAAACTCTGACCTTCTTTTAAAAATCATAAATATACCTTTATTGGAATTATTTTAAAAACCCGAATTATTAAAAGTTTTTTATCAGATGATATTTTTGCACTTATTAATGTTATGCGCCAAAGTTTCGCCTTCCATAAATGTGTATATTTTCTGACAATTTCATTGCGTTTAATATTTTGAATAAAAGGATACTGTAATTCAGTTGGAATAAATTTTCCGCATTTGCGGATGATGTTTGTATTATTCATGGCTTGCTTTTTTATAAAAGGCATTCCGCGTGATAATGTTTTTATAGGCTTTTTGTATATATACGCCCCGGTAAATTTTTTCTCAAAGACGCACAACTTAAACCCATGTTTTATGATTAACTGGGAAAGTCCGACTTCGTATTTCATTATTATGTCAGTTTTCAATTCTTGTCTTTTTATGCCTTGCATGAAATTGGCAAACCAATTGGAATTAAATATAGCGGGCGATAATCCAACAAACCATGATTGGATATGTTCTCTCCAATGCTCTATGTATAGTCTTTTTGCCATTTTATCAAATTTATTTTCATGAAGTTTTATCATGCCCAACGCATCACATCCGCTTTGTTCAAGATTTAAAATAATTGGCCCAAGCGGACACACCGGCCCATACACAGAATCATTTGCCAAATAAACCCAATCATAATTCTTTAATATATTTTTATCTTTTGCCCATAAAAATCCACGTTTATATGAACCAAAGTCATATTCATTATGTCGGCCGGTTATGGTGTGAATTATATTTGGAATATTTTTTATTTTGGAAATCTCGGACGGCTCGGTATCACAGTCTGTTATAAAAATAATATCGCCCAGCGCCGACAAAGCGTTTAAATACCAAACAACAGTGTCATCAATAAGACAATCTTTATCAAAGCTTGCGAATATAAAAAGGCGACGGGTCATGATGCGAATTATATCTTTTGGATATCGTATTCGCATCAGGAACAAATTCATAATTGCGGGTTATTTATTTCGGGATAAAATTTCTGAAAGCGTTTTATAGTTGTCCGCACGAAGCCGTACCAAAAGCGTTTCAATCGTTGAAGCCGGCACCCCGATTGCGCTCATGGCCTGTTCGCCAAGCATAAACGATGATTCTATGGTTTCAGGCAGGGCCAGCTTTACACCTTCTTTATGAAGTATATCCGCCTCTATCATATTTCGTGCACGTGCAAATATTCGCACAGTTTTGGACAGGCGTTTTATTGCACGCACCGTGGATTTTGCAATATGTGCATTGTCCAATGCAATTATAACTGCACGTGTTTTTCCTTTTTTAAACCCAAGTTCAGTCAAAACATTCGGCTTTGTCGTATCGCCATAAAACACGTTAAAGCCATCCGCTCGTGCACGCACAACGGTGTCAACGTTCATATCAATTGCGGCGTATGGTATATTTTGTGATTCCATCATACGTGCCACAGTTTGCCCAACACGACCAAATCCGCATATTATAACAGTTGGCTGTATTTGGGTTATTTCATTTAATTTATTCGCCCGCTTTACATCAATCAATTTTCCAGATTCATAAAGTCTGTCATAAACACCCAAAAGAATTGGCGATGCAATCATGGATATAATTATTATTGCGATTAATATTTCGTTGTGCGCAAAAGGTATGGCTTCTATGCCGCTTTGCCGCATCATTTGAAGTATAAGTAATCCAAATTCGCCGCCCTGGGCCAGCATTAATGCAATTAATGTTGCCTCTCTTGTATGAACACCACGAATTTTTGCAACCATATAAATTGCCGCAAATTTCAGAGCAATTAAAAGCACTGCGCCGCCCAGGACTATTAAAATGCTTTCACGTAAAAACGGAATATTCATCCCCATGCCAAGTGCTATGAAAAAGAATGAAAGGAAAAGAATTCGGTATGGCGCAATATCTGTTTGTACTTGGTGTCGGTACAGCGTTTCACTTAACATCATACCGCCCAAAAACGCACCCATCGCCGGCGGAAGACCGATAAGGTCAGCAATAACAACCCATCCAATTATGTTCAGGAATATTGCAATTAAAAAGGCTTCACGTGATTTTATGCGTGATATATGATCCATAAGTGGCTGTACAACCATGCGGCCGATAATTACAACGCCGATTATAAAACCAACAGACATAACAAAAATATCAATGACTGATGCGCCAAGGTTTAACCCGGTGCCTGCGAATATCGGAATCATCGCCAAAAGCGGTATGGCAAGCAAGTCTTGGAATAAAAGTATAGAAAATGTTTGCCGCCCCATTGGGGTTTGTAATTCATTACGCTCGCCCAAAAGGTCAAGATTATTACCACTTGATGACATAGCCAAAAGCAAACACACCATCAAGGTCCCAAGTACGGTCCACGTGGTTATTCCAAAAAGTATCGGGAAAAGAATGGCGACGACCATTAAAACCTGGGCCGCTCCGAATCCGAAAATTGTTTGCCGCATTTGCCAAAGCCGCCTGGTGTTTAATTCAAGACCCATGGTGAACCATAGGAACATAATGCCTATGCCGCCCAAGAATTCCCAGGTTTCAGATAATTCCCAAAGCCCCAGGCCGTATGGCCCTGTTAAAATACCGGCCAATAAAAATGCAAGCAAAGTGCCAACTCTGGCAAGGCGCAGAAAATAAATAGACGCAAAAATGATGCTTAATATTATAAGTATTGATATATTCATGTCTTCTCTCTTTGAGGGTATTATACCATAAATCAACTTGAATTTATAAGCATATAGGATTATAATTGCCAAATGAAAAACAAAAAAATAGACTTGGTATATCTTTGGGTTGACGGAAGCGATCCAAAATGGATTCGTAGAAAGAATAAATTCTTAAAGTCTGTCGGACTTGCCGAAATTCCAGAGGCCGCACATAGATATAAAGACAATGATGAATTAAAATATTCGCTTCGGTCTGTGGAAAAATTTGCGCCTTGGATTAATCATATTTTTATTATAACAGATGACCAAGTGCCCGCATGGCTTAATACAAAGCATCCAAAAATCACAATCGTTGATCATACAGATATTATTCCCAAAAAATATCTTCCGGTGTTTTCCCCAAGGCCACCATTGGTCAGTCTTTCCAAGATTCCCGGCCTGTCTGAATACTTTTTATTGGCCGATGATGATATGCTTTTCGGGAATTATACAACGCCAGATTATTTTTTTACAGCGGACGATAAAGTAAAAGTTCATGGCAAGTCATACAGCATGAAGAAATTTATAAAAAATTCTGCGCCACGTATCAACAGCGGGGATTATATCAAAGCAATAATGAATGCGAAAACTCTTATCCGTGAAATACATGGTGATTCTCATAACTATGAGTGGGAGCCCAGCCACAACATAACTGGATATAAAAAATCATCTGTGGAATCGGCATACAATCACCCAAAAATAAACAAAGCGATTGAGATAACATATAAAAGCAAAATAAGGGGACGGGACGATTTATCACAGGTTATATTCCAAGAATATATGTTGGCCAATGATATTGCGCACCTTGAACTTGTGCCAAAGTTTGGAATAAAAAATATTATTGAAAAATTTAAAGGTAATATTTCACGTGCATATCAGGCAAAGAAGATTAAAAAAAGACTATTTATGCCTTGGCCGAAATTGTTTTGTGTAAATAATAGTGGCATGCACCCAAGGATTGATAAGTATAATAATAAAGTGCTTTCCAAAATGTTTCCAAAAAAATCAAGTTTTGAGGTGTAATTTATGTTGAAAAATCTATACGGCTTAATAAGATATCATTGGATTCGTCGTATGCGAAAAGTGTTTCCGCAATCAAGAGGCAACATAAGGTTCTTTCTTGAATACAAGTTTCGGAAAAACATGGGTATAGAAATAGACCTTGATAATCCAAAAACATTTAATGAAAAGATTGAATGGTTGAAATTTAATTACCATAATCCTTTGCTTACAAAGTGTGCTGATAAAGTTATGGCACGTGAATATATAAAGGATACAGTCGGCGAAAAATATCTTGTGGAATCTTTGGGTGCGTGGGACAGCGCAGACGATATAGATTTTGACGCATTGCCCGAACAATTTGTGTTAAAAGTAAATCATGGCTGTAAGCAAAATATTATTCATCGCAGCGGCCCGGTTGACGTAAAGAAATACAGGCGAAAATTAAATATGTGGTTGTCGCCCAACCGCAATCATTATATTATTCATCGCAGCGGCCCGGTTGACGTAAAGAAATACAGGCGAAAATTAAATATGTGGTTGTCGCCCAACCGCAATCATTATTTTCAATCATTTGAATGGCAGTATAAAAATATAAAACCAAAAATTCTGGGCGAGACATATGTCAAAGAAATGGATGACTCTACGGGAGAATATGAATTTTTTTGTTTGTCTGGAAATCCAGAGTTTATATTACTTCGTGATTATGCGCGCGGCCGGCGAAATTTAAATTATCTTGATAAAGATTACAAAAAAATGCCGTTTTACAGGCGTTATAAGAATTCGGATAATATTCCGCCAAAGCCGAAAGAGTTAAAGGAAATGCTTTCTATTTGTAAAAAATTGGCAAAGCCTTTTCCTCTTGTTCGTATAAATATAATAAAAACAAGTGATGGCCTAAAAGTTAACGAATTGACATTTACGCCGGGAAATGGATATGACGCATTTGTTCCGAACAAGTATGATTTATATTTTGGTAAAATGATTAAGCTTCCAAAGCCAATAATTGAAAAATAAAAAGAAATATTAATGAAAAATATAAAAGTATCAATAATAGTGCCCGTCTATAATGCCGGGCTATATTTAACGCCAGCATTACAATCTGTGCAGAATCAGACCTTTGAAGATTGGGAGTGTATTTGTATTAATGATGGAAGCACCGATGACAGTGAACAAATAATCAAAGAATATGTAAATGGTGATTCAAGATTCAAATTA
>WQVP01000031.1 GCA_009785765.1 Alphaproteobacteria bacterium
ATTGCTTCGTGAACCGGCAAGGCTTGTAAGGACAGGCAACGTGTACACACTACCATTTCGTGCGGGATGGGTATATTACCGTGTGGCAGGACGTGCCGGTGGTCGTGCGATAAGCGCCGCACGTGCACCACGTATGGCACCGACATCTGGACGGGTTCGTGATTGGATGTTTCATGCAACACGTGTCTCTGGTGATTATCTTGCACGCCAAGCGGCCGGCGCCGGACTTGGCACGGCACGTGCACTTCGTCAAGGTGGAATGCTTTATGGTGCGGTACGGTTTTTGCGTGGTATGTACGGATTTACTGAACATGAAGTTGGCGACTTTACATCTGGTATACAGTTCAAGCCATTGCTTTTATTATCTGCGGACAGACTTGAAGAAGGCAACGTGGTAAACCATTCTATGTGGGTATTGTTTCGTGGGCATTCTACAAGCCCTGCGGATGATGATGCGGCCATGTTGCAAGCGTTTGATTTTGCCGCAAAGTTCCACCAAGATATGCAAGAAACACAATGGGATTGGCAAGATAGCCCGGGACTTCGCATCGGCGGCGGATTTTGCGATGTGGATATTTTTGTTGTGCGCCCTATAATCCGTAATCCAAACAGTACAAGCCCGGAACTTTATTATCTTATAATGAATGACGTCCCGTGGGAGATTCGGTCAAATTAATTCTAATGGACGCCTGCTTGCGATTTGCTTTGGTCATGTACTATGTGTACACTCCCGTCGCAAATCACAGCGCATTCGCCTCATTATAATCAATTGTGACTCCGTACACATAAGAGTTTTTACTTGTTGCATTTTAAATAACTTTTATTTTATAATACGGATATGAAAAAAGTCTTTTTACTTTCTACTTTCTACTTTCTGCTGTTTGCGACTGTGGCGCATGCGCATCAACTTGTGTCGCATCGTGAACTTGGCACGGGGCCTGCGCTTAATCAAAACGTAGTTGTGCGCTGTACGACCATAACGGGTCAGGCTTCAAACGAACAATGTCAATTACGCCGTCATGTGCGTTGCGACGATCGTGGTAATTGCGGCGGGTGGCAGCCATGGCGTGATATACGTAATCCGTCCCGGGAATTCCCAACGTGGCAAGCGGCGGCTGATGCATGTTGTCGTGCGAAGGGTTTGCGATAAAATAAAAATCCGTTATCTGCGGATTTTTTATTGCAAATTTTTTTATTTTTGAGTACAAAGGTAAAGTTCCCCTCCTGTGGAGGGGTGCCACGAAATGGCGGGGTGGTCTTTAAAATTTCCACCCGTACAAAATTTATTCTTTGCGACAAACTTGCAAAGACCACCCCGGCGCGTTGCGCCACCCCTCCACAGGAGGGGAACCTAGAATGGAGAACAAAATGTCTGGTCAATTTAATTTAATGCAACTTTTTATCGGCTCTGATTTACTTATCATGGCGACGTCTTATACGCTTTTAATCGGAAGTATAATTTCATGGTTTATTATCGTGGAAAAAATTCGCCTTTGGCATGCCGAACGCAAAAGCCCATCAACAATTTCACGCAAAGATAATATGGCGCACGTTGTTGAGAATATCATGCGTCCGTTTGATAAAAATCTATGGTTCTTGTCAATGGCGTCGGTCGTTGCGCCATTCATCGGATTGTTTGGAACCGTGTGGGGCGTTATAATAGTGTTTTCTGCGATTGGCGTGCATCAATCAACATCCATAGGCGTTGTTGCGCCTGGTCTTGCGGCGGCACTTGGTACGACTGCACTGGGCCTTATGGTTGCGATTCCGGCCGCAATTGCATATCAATATTTTTCCAAAAAGGCAGACAGTCTTTACGAAGAATTGGACGAAGCACGTAAAGAAATTTTAAGCGAAAAATAACATCGTAAATCGTAAGTCGTAAATCGTAAGACGATTAAAATGTCATCTTGCGATTCACGATTTACGATTCACGTTTTACGAAAAGTGAATGAAATGAGCAGAAGAAAAACAAGAGCAACCGAATCCACATTATCACTTACACCCATGATTGATATCATGACGGTATTGTTGGCCGTGTTTATCGTAACGGCGCCATTGCTTACGGCGGGCATTGATTTGGATTTGCCGGACGCTGGGCAAAGTGTTTTGACGGGCGATGATCATGCGCTTCAAATCTCTGTGACCAGAGATGGCAATTTTTATATCGGTGATGAACGGTCAACCGTTGATGAAATCGTTGCACGTGCCGTCGCACAAAGGCAAGAGAATCCACGTTTGGGTATTATGATTTCTGGCGATCGTCGTGCGAACTATGGCTCTGTAATGCAGGTCATGGGCGCATTGCGTGATAATGGGTTTACACGGGTTGGATTACGCACTGAATTATCTAGCTGAGAACTGAGAGCTGAGAGCTGAAAACAAGTTCTCAGTTAAAAATGAATAAAAAAAATATATCATCTTTGGAAAACATCCTTCTCGCCGTCGCAGGCCATCTGGCGATTGGTGCAATGCTTTTGACCGGGCTTTTATTTATTCCAAACCCCATTCAAAGAATAGTCGTACCAGACAGAATTCAAATAATTGAAATAGATTTAACAACCGTTCAAATCACACGTGAAGAGACACAGCTTCGTAATGTTGCGCCGCCTGTGGTGCCTGCGGCACCCGTGCCGGTGCCAGTGTCAGTGCCAGTGTCGGTGCCACCCCCAACACAAATACAAACTCCTTCTGTTGTACCAGAACCCATAGCGGCATCCGAACCAACACCGACACCGGCACAGACACAAGTCATTCGTGTTAACCGTGAAACCGCCGCACTTAATCGCACTATGACTGTTTCTGTTGTTGATGCATTACGTGTTGCGATGACAAGATGTTGGGTGTTTAATCAACATCTTCCAGATATTGAAAATGCACGTGTGGTTGCGCATTTAACTATGAACCGAAACGGCATGGTGCGTGATTTATGGATAGAGGACGAGAGGCGTGCAAACAGCGATGCAGTATTTGCATATGTTGTTGATACTGTGCGTCACGCAATCTCTGTGTGCCAGCCATTTCGCATGCTGCCGGTGGAAGAATTTGACGCATGGGAACGTATACGGTTTACATTTCATCCGGGCGATGGAACTGTTCAATAAAAATATAATCCGCAAATGCGGATTATATTTTTTCCAAATGCCGTTCAATATGTTCGGCCACTTTTTCTTGGGTTTCGGTCAATGTGCGGTTGCGTCGCAAATGACGGATATGCTTTGCAATCCTTTCCAGGTTTTTATATGTCGGATAATCAGTTGCATTGGCCAGCATGTCGGCAAGCTTTATCAAAAGCGCACGATTAGAAAGCTTTAAAAGCTTGTTATTTATATAATCCAATTTTCCAATGCGTTCAATTTCTTTGTTATCGTTGGTAAGTTCGGCAACAACGTTTGCGACTTCTGCGCCAAAAAGGCTTTCCAATTCTTCGTAAGTAACACCTGCGTTTTCAATTGAATCGTGCAAAAGACATGCCGCACCAAGTTCGTCAAAACCATCGCCCCGCTTTTTATATTCGGTTGCGATTGCATACACTGCATAACAATGAACAAGATAAGGTAATGCGGTTTGTTTGCGTAATTCGCCACGATGTTTACGTGTTGCAAAATTTGCCGCCGCAATTGTTTTTGGGATTTTAAAAGCGCTTTCTGGAAGAGATACAAAGTTGCTCATAATGCTTCCTTTGGCCATTATTCATAGGACTTTTATTATGTCAAAAAAGATACGAAAAGTCAAGCGGTTGCGAGGAAAGTTTGTCTTTTCTCTCTGTCATCCCCGCGCAGGCGGGGATCCACTGCCTGACAGCAATGGAGTTCTTATTTATAGTCTGCCTTTGCTGTAAAGCAATGGATTCCCGCCTTCGCGGGAATGACGTATATGGAATAAAGAGGCAGAAGGCATAAATAGATTAAAGTTTAGACAGCCAATTTTCCGGTATGCGTTTTGGTTTTAATTCCGCCGCATCAACGTATACAACACGGATATTCATGACCGCACAAACGTCATTGCCACGTATGAATTTTTGTTCAATGTCAACCAATATTGTTTCAGGTGATATCTTCATTTTTGTCCCCATTTTTCATTGTGGATGACTTCCGCATTATATCCATCACGTAATTCAAACTCTTCGTCGGTGTATCCCAAAACAACAAGTCCGACGGGTATAATGTGTTCCGGCAAATCCAAAAGTTCACGGTACTGTGTCATATGTTCATGTGCATGACACCAGCAAGAGCCAAGGTTTAACTCAGTCGCCGAAAGCAACATATTTTGTATGCATGCCGCCGCATCCATTTTGGCCAATTCATCGCCGTTAAAACTTACGCCTGGAATCCGTGCGGTTTTTTGTTGGTTAAAGCATACCAATATTGACACAGGCGATTCTGTGCAAAAGCGTGCGAATGGGTAAAACGACCGTATTTTTTGTTTTGATTCATCATCACGTATAACAATAATTTCCCACGGGCGTGCGTTGCAACCGCTGGGCGCAGAAAGGCCTGCCGAAATAATTGTACGTAAATCACCGCCCGAAATCGGGTCAGGTTTATATTTACGAATGCTGCGCCGTTTTAAAATTGTGTTAATCATTTTGTTGCTCCTCTTGCCCTATGTGTGTCCTGCCCGCCGGTGTGATTACTCTGCCTCGTGGTGTTCTTTGAATAAATCCGCTTTGCATCAAGTACGGCTCTATCACGTCTTCAATTGTGTCGCTTGGCTCGGCCAGTATAGCGGCCAGGTTTTCAATGCCAACCGGTCCGCCCGCATAATGTTTAACCATTGCGTTTAAATAATCACGGTCTATGCCGTCAAGACCCGATGAATCTATGCCAAGCTGTGTTAAAGTTGTATCAACAATATCTTTGGTTATAGTATTGCCCTCTCCGCCGAATGCAGCAAAATCACGTGCACGTTTAAGCAAGCGATTTGCAATGCGAGGCGTCCCACGGGCACGACGCGCGATTTCTTCCGCACCTTCCGGCGTAATTTCCACCGCCAGCACCTGAGCAGAACGAGTGATAATCGTTTGCAAATCCGCCACACTGTAAGGCTCTAAATGTTGCACCATACCAAAGCGGTCCCGTAGCGGTGCGGTTAAAAGTCCAATCCGCGTAGTTGCACCAACCAATGTAAACTTGGGCAGATCTAAGCGCATACTACGCGCATCCGGGCCTTTTCCGATTAATATATCTATCACAAAATCCTCCATCGCAGAATACAAAAACTCCTCTACGGGACGGCTCAGTCGATGGATTTCATCTATGAATAGAAATTCTCCTTCATCCAATGTTTTTAATATTGATGCCATTTCCCCAGGCATTGCGATAGCCGGACCGGAGGTTATTCGCATACGCGCTCCCATGGCTTGTGCGATTATAGACGATAAAGTAGTTTTCCCAAGACCTGGCTGACCAAAAAGCAACACATG
>WQVP01000032.1 GCA_009785765.1 Alphaproteobacteria bacterium
ATCGTTTCAACCATGTGCACGGGGATTCTAATTGTACGGGCTTGGTCGGCAATAGAGCGACTTATACCTTGTTGAATCCAATTGGTTGCATACGTTGAAAATTTATTTCCAAGACGGTAATCAAATTTATCCACCGCTTTCATAAGGCCGATATTGCCGTCTTGTACCAAGTCGCTGAAATCCAGGCCCAGACCACGGTTTGATGATTTTTTCGCAAATTTTATTACAAGACGCAAATTCGCCTCTATCATTTCGCGTTTTGCACGGGCGGCCTCTGTCTGGCCACGGCGAACCAATTCCACGACTTTTTTATATTCGCCCGTTGGCTGTCCGGTTTCAGTTGCGATTGATGTGATATCTTCTTGGATTTTTTGAATATCTTTCTCGTGTTTTTGCGCAAATTTATTCCATGCTGGATGCTTTAATTTGGCAAGGCGCTTAACCCAATTTTTATTTAATTCATTGCCCGTCCATTCAGAGACAAATTCATCACGTTTGATTTTTGCCGCAACTGCGATACGCATCATTTTGCCTTCAAGCCCCATAAGCCAAGCATTGCGTGCGGTAAGGTTGGCCAAAATTTCATTAATCCTGTCATCGTTAAGGCGGATTTTTGATACATGCTCAAACAATTCAAGGCGTAATTTTGCATATTGTTTTTCCAACGCCTCGTCCGGTTTTGCAGATTTGGTAAGGCTTTCAAGACGACCAACTTGGATTTTTTCCATTTTGGCAAATATTTTTTTAATCTTTGTAAACAAATCCAAAACCATAGGCATCAAAGATTCTTCCATTACTGGGACAGGCACACCAGACGTGCTGCGTGGGGCGTTGCGTTCACGGCCGCCTTCGCTGTCTTCTTCTTCGTCTTCCTCTTCTTCTTCTTCATCGCCCAATTCTTCGTCTTCAAGATCATCATCGTCAAGATCTGCGACGTCTTCTACGCCTTTGGCGCGCATAGCCTCGGCCAATGCGGCAAGCGACTTCTTTTCAGAATCCGATGAATACATAACTTCCAGATTTACGATATAACGCAGTTTTATATCATCAACCAATAATTGCGCATACCAATCCAACATCGCACGAATTGTCATCGGCGATTCACAAAGGCCATATACGACAAGACGGTTCGCCGCCTCTATACGTTGTGCGATTGCAACCTCGCCCGGGGCAGTCAATAATTGCACCGTTCCGATTTGTTTTAAATATGATTGAACGCTGTCTTGAATGCCCAGTGTAAGGCCGCCGGTTTGACTGCGCTCTAATTGTTTTGCAAAATGTTCGTATTCGACATCGCCGACCTCTACTTGTTCGGCGTCGTTATGTAAAAAGTTGCGTGTTTTATCATGCTTTGCCGACATATCGTCGTCATCGTCGTATTTTTCGCTGCGTTGGAATGCGGACGATTCAATAATTTCAAGAGCCAAGTCTTGTTGGAAAAACGAAAGCACTTCGTCTTTTTCAGAAAGCGGAACTTCGTCGGCCAAAATTGCGCCATCAAATTCCATACGGGAAAGATATCCCGCATCAGTTGCATTTTCTGCAAGCCGGCGTAAATTTTCCGGCAAGGAATCAATCAAGAATTTTGTTGCTTCGTCAATATGTCTTGTCATTTAAAAACCTTTGGTTTTTACAGGGGTTCGGGGATAGGGGATAGGGGTTGTGCCTTGATACTTTTATGCAGCGCAGACAACATTTTTCCAATTTGATTTATTTTATCTAATAATTCACCAAACTCTAATTCTGTTATATATTTTAAATCTTTTGCTAATTCTAACTGATACTCCAACTCCGATGCCGAGCCACGGGCAATCAATATAAATCTTGCATATTCATTACTGGATTTTTTTGCAACACCTTCCACAATGTTAGAGTTAATAGAGTACGCAGCACGTCTCATCTGGGATACCAAGCCAAACAGCTCTTCTCGTGGAAAAGCTTTTGTAATCTCATATATTTGTAATGTAAATTTATGAGATTTTTTGAAAACTTCAAGGTTTTTTGCCAGCATGTAATATAGCCCCCAACCCCTAGCCCCCAGCCCCTGTCTTGCGGCGTGCCTTTGCGACTGCTTCTTGCAAAGCAGATTCTGAAACAAGACCCAAAACAATCGGGCTTGCGATATTAATGTTTGAATAAGATTTATGGGTTTTATTACGAACAGATGCAACAGTTGGATTTGTTGAGCGCATAAGGCGGGCAATTTGTCCGTCTGTTAATTCTGCGTAATTGCGGATAATCCAAAGTATTCCGCCCAAACGATTTTGACGATGCAATTTCGGAGTGTATCCGACGCCTTTTTTATTTTGCTCTTTTTGTTTTGCAACAATTGAGTCAATTAAAACCAGTTTTGCATTTTCGTCTGCTTCACATTCAGCAATATTTTCACGTGTCAATTGACCGTTAATAATCGGATCCAAGCCCTGGATTTTATGTTTTTCGGAATCAGCAATTGCCTTTACTTCCAATTCATGCATACCGCAAAATTCGGCAATTTGTTCAAACGATAATGCTGTGTTTTCAATCAACCAAAGCGCAGTAGATTTTGGCATATATGGATAATTCATTTGGGAAACCTTTGTTTATTTAATAATAGCCCATATTATATAGTACATTTTTGACATAATTTCAAGCGATTTATTTTTATTTTTCGTGCGCCTTAAAAACGTCTTATGCGGGATAATCTGACCTCTGCGCTTCCGATTACGGGCGCATTCCGCACCGTCATGTGTACAGGCACGAACAATTCGCCGCCCAGTTTTGAATAATATATGGATATATTGGATTCCGGGACCTCTCGCCCACGTCTTGCAAATTCGTGATTAAACGGAAATTCACGCTGCACACGGCCGGCACGATTTCGCACAGTAATATCGCATCTATGTTTTTGCATGACTGCGCCGTCAAATCTTATTCGTGAATTTGTCCGGCGACCCATATCACGAGATTCCACTATGAATCCTGTTTCATCCATAAATACATTTTTTATAAAATTACAATTCCCAGTCTCTGACAATATTTTCCCAGCATAAATAATCAGCGTCAAAGGATCCGTCGCATCATTATAAATTTCTGTATCTATGACACGTGGCCGATCATGCCGAATATATGTCCATTCGCCGTCCGAGAGTACATGAGTCCTTTCACGAACACGTGCATTCCGGCCGGTTCGGATAGATATATTTGAAAAATTATTAACATTCATATCATCATTATAAATTGTCCCAAAAGACTGTATCGTAATCTGGTCGTTAAAAATACGATTCAGCGCGCCTGATGTACGAACATTTGCCACCACGCTGTACGGCGCACCATTTTGTACATTTTCATCTCTGCCAAAAGTAATGCTTGCACGGCCCATGCGCATGCCACTTGTTATTCCTTCAAAATCCAAAATAAAGCCTGTTTTATCTTGGCCGATAACAATATCTTCATCGTCTTCGCCATGCTCATGACATATATTGCCGGCTTTGTCACGTCTGTCAGCCTCTACGTTGGTGATTACATTTTCCATGTCATTTATAACAGAGATGTCTACAACCGCACGCCTTGCGCACGATGTTATGGCAAACACCAAAGTGCATATAAATATAATGTTTAAATTTAAAAATCTTTTCATGTTTTTGTCTTTGTACTTTTGGTCAATTCCCCTTCCCTTGGGAAGGGGAATTGACCTTACAGGTATGCTTTCAGTGCCAAATACATCTGGCCAAGATCGGTTTTTAATAATGTCGCAGAAATAATTTCTTTGTTATCAGTTTGTTCGGCCGCCGCCATCATTTTTGTAAAGCCACGCACAAATTGTGTTGCCTGGGAACGGAATACGGCATCGCTTTTGAATAATTCTTTGACCTTTTTCTTATCTGCTGCATTCATCATTTTTGCGAACCATTTGGAAAATATTGTTTTGTCGCCCGCATGATATTTTGTCCAGACACTGTCCGGGATTTCTGCGCCGATTGCACGTGTAAGGTCTACGGATAATTCATGAAGTCGTTCAATTAATCTTGATGCGCCGTCCATAAAATCTGTGGCCGACATAGTACGTGCACCAACAGGCGCCGCAGATATAACTTTGTTAACATTAACCATCGCTTTCATGGGCGCAGTGGCACGTGCCTCGGCCATTTGGGCGTTTAATGCACGCATGGTATCCACCGCTTTGGCGTAATCATTCATAAGGTCTATCATTTGGCCACGTGATTCACCCGCCAAGTTATTTAACTTTAATGACGAATCTGCCATGCCTATCAAAGATTCACCCATAGCGCTGTTAAGCGCCGTCATTTTTGCCTCTAATGATTGAATTTCGCCTGAAAGCTGTGCTGACAAATCGGCACTTCCTTTGGTTATTTCTGGCAATGATGCATAATATCTTTCAATTAATTCGGACAATGGTTTTAATTGTTCTGTGGTATCGGCGGATACTTTTACAAGTTCTGCGGATTGATCGGTTAATTTTTCATGCGCCGCATTCATATCCAACAAAGTCTCACGCACACCAGTCGCCATAGACTTTACAGATTCCCCGAATGCGCCGGCGGCAACACGTGTATCTTCCAAAGTCTTGTGCGCAACGCCGTGCACAGAGTGCAATTCAGAGACAACGCCGGTTGTGAATTCTTTGACTTCGCCGCTCCACTTGCCGATTAACACAGATACTTCGCCAACAATGTTTTTCACAGAATTTTCACAAACAATTGCGGATTCCGAAAGGGCAGACATGGTGTCTGATAATTTTTGTTCTTGGCGCTCCATTGACGACTCCGCAAGACGGATTTGCGCTTTGACCGTATTCGCAGTATCGGTAAGTTCGTTCACTTGGGACGTTAATATAGTCTTTGATTGTTTTGCAAATTCATCCAGTTTTAAAAGTTTGGATTCCAAAGATTTTTCAGCTGTCTCTACGACGGCGCTATAATCATGTGATTCTTTACGAACTTGTTCAAACCCGGTTGCGACAGCATTTGATAACTCTGTGATTTTTTCACGAAGTGCGTCCGATTCTATGACCATGTTGTTCATCATATTTGTGTTCGTTTCAATGTCTGTTTGCATATCACCAGACAGCTTTTTCCCAGACGTAATCCATCCATCAATATGCGATTGCAAGACTTGCGATTTCTCTACGACATCTTGTGCGGTTGTATCAACATAGTTTAATAAGTCATTGATACGACTTTCAAATCGCTCTGCGGATTTTGAAAGCTCTGTCCATTCATTTGATTCAACAACCCGGGTAAAACCGCCCATCATTTGTTCCATTTGTGATGTCATCACGGATACCTTGTGCACGGCGGCATCGGCAGTCGCAACAATCTTTGTGTTATTTTCGGAAAGATGGGTGCTTAATTCCTCTGCACGAGAGATTTGTTTTAACATTGCGTCCGACATAGACTTAAAATTGC
>WQVP01000033.1 GCA_009785765.1 Alphaproteobacteria bacterium
TCAAAGTCATATTGTAATGTGCCGGCCAAAGAAATACTTGGCATATTGCGTAAAAATGCGGCATTACGTCTGTGCCAGGCTGCATTCATTTGTTCTTCACGTGCACGAATAGATCCGCGGCGGCTTTGGGCATCCACAATCATCTCGGAAATTATGCGTTGTTCACCCGTACCGCCAAATTCCAATGGCATATCCGCAATTTGGATTTCCGAATATTGTGGGAACGACATTAAAAATAACAACTGGCCGCTGGCAATTTGTTCTGTGCCACGTGCACGCTGTAATTCTAATTGACGTTGGGCCAGCGTGGTGTCCGCACGCAAAACGTCCGCACGTGCAACGGCGCCGGCACGAAATCGTGTGTCTGCAACATTTTTTGCGCTTTGGGCAACTGCGACCAATTCTGTTGCCGCCGTCACCTCGGCATTTGCAATCAAAAGGCCGTAATATGCGGATACCATGTCAAAAATAAAGTTTTGAACAGCGGATGAATGTTCAAGGCCTGTTGCACGCCATACTGCGTTTAATGCGGCCACGTCCGATTCACGGCGGCCAAAATCAAAGATAAGCCATGATGCGGAAAGCGATGCAGATGACATTGTATCAGACCATCCGCCGAATGCGCTTTGGCGATATATTTGCCGGGCGCCGATTTCGCCGCGCACAGTTGGAAGATATTCCGCCATTCCGGCATAACGTTGCATGCGTGATTGGCGCACGCCATAAAATGATGCGGCTGTGTTTGGGTTTCGGCAAAGACCCAATTCTATGACAGTTTGCAGGTCAAGCGTACCCGCCGGCATTGGACAATTATCGTTTGCCCGTGCGCCAAAGGCGCACAGTGCAAGTGCTAGTGCAAGTGCTGGTGTTTTTCTCATTCTCTTTTCCTGGGATAATATTATACCATAAAAATGGAATATCAACAAAAATCAAGCGCATGTACAGTTTTTTATTTCCTATTCTTTAAAAATTCCAATTCTTCTTTTTTCTTTAAAAAACCACTTGCCATATTTTTACATGTATAGATATAGTTTTTTACAAAATCCATTGCGATTTTGTTCCTGGTTCTGTCTTTAACTATATCGTTAATTTCTTTTTGTGTAATTTTTTTATTAAACACAGCCGACTCCTTTGGTTAAAAAAATGACCACTTTGAAAGTGGTCGGGAGCTTCAAGAGTTATACACTAACTTCCGCGTCCTTACGGATGGCGGCATCCCGACCATAAGCCGGGACATTTGTAGTTTTATGTATAGGCTTGAAGACCCGCATTACTTACAAACGTCATTTTATTTGGAGGCCTGGACCGGAATCGAACCGACATTCAAGGATTTGCAATCCTCTGCATAACCACTCTGCCACCAGGCCAACGGCATTATTTATATCAGACAAACATATTGTTTTCAATATAAATTTTTTGTATGGTTAATTTATGATTAATCAGCTTACTATTACAAATTTCCGAAATTATATGCAAAGCCGGATTAAAACCGGGGCGGCCAAAAATATTATAATCACTGGTCCAAACGGGTCAGGCAAAACAAGTGTTTTGGAAGCGATATCATTATTGTCCGCCGGTACAAATTTGCGATCTGCAAAAATGGATGAAATTTTAAATATAGGGATAAAGGATAAGGGATTAGGGAGTAGTGGGTTTGGAGTGGTGGCAGATTTAGAGGACGAAACAGAATTAAGTGTATCTTGGAATGTGGGTGATAGTTTCAGACGGGCGATGGCGGACGGCGATAAAATACCGTTAAGTGATTTATCAAAATATATACGTATGGTTTGGATTACACCACGTGAAGACAGGCTTTTTGTAGAAGATAAATCAGAGAGGCGAACG
This sequence comes from Alphaproteobacteria bacterium, assembly GCA_009785765.1. GTDB lineage: Bacteria > Pseudomonadota > Alphaproteobacteria > Rs-D84 > Rs-D84 > WRKW01. The sequence goes on from WQVP01000033.1 coordinate 1,846, forward strand.
TTCTTTGACCGCCTTGTGTCTGCGTTTGATACCAATCATTCTGGCCGTACGGCACGGCTTTCCAAATTATTATCAGAGCGGGCGGCCGCATTAAAAATAGGCGCATCAAACGAATGGTTAACCGGAATTGAAAAACAAATTGCAAGCGCATCAATTTCAATTGCCGCCGCACGGGTCAGTTATGTTAACGAGTTAAATTACTTTTTAAACAATGATTACAGTATTTCAATTGTTGGTATACTTGAAAATCAATTACAAAATGGTGCGCTGGCAAGCGACGCAGAGTTTCAATACCTTTCATACATAGGGGCAGAGCGTTCATTGGTGCATGACAAACAAACCATAGACGGTGTGCAAAAATCAGATTTTACGATGCTTAATAACGCATTAAACATGGACGTTAAAATGACAAGCACAGGCCAACAAAAATCGGCATTGCTGGCACTAACAGTTGCGCATGCAAAATTAATAAATACGAAAACGGGCGCACGTCCGTTAATATTGTTGGACGAAGCGGCGGCGCATCTGGATGCGAATGCCCGTAAAAATTTATTTGATGAATTGGCAAGCGCAAATGCGCAAGTCTGGTCAACCGGAATTGATAGGGAATTATTTACAGATATCCCGGATTCTGTTTTTATAGAATGTGAAAACGGGATGGTTAAAAATTAAGAATTCTTAATTAAATTATCCAATTTATCTTTGATAACATCAAATACTTCTTCTTCGGTCATGCGGCCACCATTTGGCAACCCTTGGTCTATGACCATCCAGTCATTTGGATTATCATTTGCAATTTTGCGATAAACATCAGTTGCTCGTTTTAATAAATCAAAATTATGCTCGTGAATATCTTTGGCATTTTTTTGATAATCCTTTAATGCCTCGCCTTTTAAATCAAAGCTGACTTTTGGATTAACATAAAGATATATGTTCAAATCCGGACGGCGAACACCCATCCAATCAAATTCCATTGTTTCAAGATATTTGATTTTTTCATCCCATACAGATTCGTTGCATGCGGCCACGCTGAATGCATTGCTGTAAGTGTACCGGTCAAATACAACCCATTTGCCAGCGGCCAACCATTCATTTAATTGTTTTTGGAAATCCATCCGATCCAAAGAATATGGCAACATTTTATATTCAGGCGCAATATCCATAACAGCGCCATATTCGCCCCGAAGATATGCCGCCGCCATATCGCCCCAGGGCGAACGGCTGTACCGTGGAAAATCCATTTGTTCGGTGTCAATCCCTTTGGATCGTAGGTATGCGACTATTTTATTAACTTGGGTTCTTTTGCCGGATTTGTCGGCGCCTTCAACTGCGATAATCATTGGATTGCCTTTTGGTTAATGGATTATAAAGAATAAAGAATAAAGAATAAAGAGTAAATAGTAAGTAGTTATTGGCTCTATTTATGAACAGATATTTTATATTTATAATAAAAAAGCGTCGCACAAGGTGCGACACCACAGCTATTTACTACTTACTACTTACTATTTACTAATTAACCGGGTCAAATCCGCCGGCCGACCACGGGCCACAACGTAATATTCTTCGCACGGACATAAGTCCGCCACGAAATGCGCCGTATTTAATAATGGCCTCTTTTGCGTAATCGCTGCAACTTGGGGCAAAGCGACAGGCCTTTGGAATCAAGGGCGAGAGATAGTTTTGGTATATTTTGATAAAGAATAAGAAGAGTGATTTCATTTTCAGGTAAGAGGTAAAAGGTAAGAGGTAACAGGTAGGCGGATAAAAAATACCTCTTACCTCTTACCTGTTACCTCTAACCTTTTTAATGCATATTTCATAGATTCACGGATGTTTGAAAAACCCGCATCAATTATTGCCGCACGGACAATAAATATATAATCATTTTTCGGCGACATTGTTTCATCAAACTCACGCACCAATGCACGAATACGACGTTTGGCAAAATTCCGGTCGTGTGCACGCTTTAACGTTTTTTTTGTCGCACGGATACCATATTGCCCCGCATCAAGTTTTGCCGGTCGTGCAACCGCCACGAAATAGGGCGTGCCGAAAACACTGTCGTTTTCAGTTTGGGCAAAGTCTGTGTGTTTTTTTATTGTTTGTCGCATATTAGTGATTAGTGTTAGTGATTAGGGATTAGTATTATAAATATCAAATCCCAAATATCAAACTATATTTATTTTTTGACTATTATAAAATATATCTTTATAATATAACCCGCAAGGGGATTGATTATTTTGTTTTATGCAAAATAGGCACTGGGCAATAGGCATCAGGCACTAGTAGAAGCATAGAATTGAATGATTTTTCCTTTTGCATTATTAACTAATGCCTAGTGCCTAGTGCCTAGTGCCTATATAAAGGAAAAAACATGTTGGGTAAATTATTTAACAAAAAAGAAGTCGGGGCAAAATTAAACAACCCCATCACCGTTTCTATGCCTTGGGGCGATGAAACATTAACACTTGAAACCGGACGTTTTGCAAAGCAAGCAACCGCATCCGTTATGGCAACAATGGGTCAAACTATGGTTTTGGTTTCCGTAGTTGCAGAATCAAAGGCCGCCGAAGGTTTTGACTATTTCCCGATGAGCGTGGATTACCAAGAAAAATTCGCAGCTGCCGGTAAAATCCCAGGTTCCAGAAATCGCCGTGAAGGCCAATTGTCCACAGACGAAATCTTGACATCACGTTTAATAGACCGTCCAATTCGCCCACTGTTCCCAGAGACATTCAAAAACAAATTGCAAATTACAGCGACCTGTTTTTCTTATGACAAAAAGAATAGTCCGGATGTAATTGCTATGATTGGTGCATCCGCCGCTCTTGCCATCTCTGGCGTTCCGTTCATGGGACCAATTGGCGCAGTGCGTGTTGGATACGACAACGGCGAATATGTTTTAAATCCGGCCGTTAAAACAATTAACGAACTTGAAATGGACTTGGTTGTTGCCGGAACACGTGATGGTGTTTTAATGGTGGAATCTGAAATCGGAGAATTGGATGAAAAAATCACACTTGGTGCGATTAAATTCGGATTTGATGCTTTTCAACCAGTTATCAAATTAATTGATGAATTAAAAGAAAAAGCGGGTAAAGACGCATGGGAAGTCGCAACCGTATCAGACGAATACAAAACAATAAAAAGACTTTGAACAGTTTTTGCCGGAAATGGAAACAGCTCTTGCAATATCCGACAAAATGGAAAGATATGCGGCCAAAGACGTTATCAAAGAAAATGCAATGGAACGTTTACCTGAATTATTCGGCGAAGATGCGGCGGCGCACAAAGGCGCAGCAGCGGATGCAATTGATGCATTGGCCGGACGTGTTATGCGCGGAAATATCTTGGCCGGCAAACCACGTATTGATGGCCGTGATAACAAAACAATCCGTCCAATTGAATGCGAAGTTGGTATTTTGCCACGTTGCCACGGATCGGCACTTTTCACACGTGGCGAGACGCAATCCATCGTGTCCATGACACTTGGCGGCGGCGCAGATGCATTGCCATTAGAGTCTATCAA
>WQVP01000034.1 GCA_009785765.1 Alphaproteobacteria bacterium
CCAGTTTCTCCTTTCTCCTTTCCTTCCTTTGGCAGTATTCAAAAAATCCCCGCACTGCGGGGATTCTTTTAGGAATTAGGAACTAGGTTTCTAAGCTTTAAAAACTGTCCAATATATTGGACAGCTTGTTTTTTGCTTGTCTACTATAGTAGACAGCGCAATACCTATTACCTATTACCTATTACCTATTACCTATTACCTATTACCTATTACCTATTACCTAGAAATGCAAGCGAAGCGCGGCACGCACCTGATGCGCTGCAGGATTTATATCAAAGTCATTGCCCATAATCTGTACGCCTGTGCGAAACATATACATATAACGATAACCTATGTCCAGCGCAAGAGAATCGCTGAATTCTATGCTGACCCCTGTCATAATTGCCACAACCGGCGCCATATCATGTTCAAGCGTCGCATTCGCCCCAGAAATTGAATTATCGGAAAGCCCCGCACCAATACCAATATACGGCACCAGCCATTGACGGCGAAGCCATGTGAATTGTCTGTCCACTCGCCCATCCATAATCGCATTCATCATAAATACATTGCTTGATAGTTCAAAAGAGTTAAAATCTGCGGTCATTCTTTGGTAATTTAATTCAAGGCGTACATTATCCGTTGCACGAAGTCCGGCCGCGAATTCAAAGCTTGCGGAATTATTTCCCTCTCTCCAATCGGACATAACACCGCCGGCCATAATATAAAACGGATGAGTTGATGCAATTGAAAATTCATTTGCCGGTAAAGGGCCCGGCCGTGCCACACGATGGGTTACGTTTGCGGCATCTGCCGACATAGGTAAGAGGTAAGAGGTAAAAGGTAAGAGGCACAGCGCCCCAACCAATATTTTTATTTTATAATTCATTTTTTTCATATTTATAACCTCTTACCTATTACCTTGTACCTTATACCTATTAAAAATTAAACCTTACCGATGCCATGACTGTGCTGAACCCTGGGTTTCGGGAGGCGCCGCTTTCCCAGCCAAAATCATCCGTCATAATCCATCCATATCTGTATGTTAAATCTATGCCAAATAAATCTGTTATCGGCACATTTACGCCCAAAACAACAAACGGAGTCCAAAACATACCGTCCCGCCCAAGATCAAGCGATGGCCCAACCTGTCTATTCTCTATGTCAAAGTGTCCGATGCCGCCGCCAAACCCAAAGAATGGAACCACCGGCCTTGTTATCATAACGTCTCCACGCCCAACCTGGCGGCGGATTAAGTCAAAATACAACGCGGCATCAATTTGACGTGTGGTGGCCGAACCCGCATTATCTTGCCAATCAAAGGAATTATGCAAAAATCCAACCTCTGCACGGACAAACGAAGATAATTTCCAGCCATAATTAATATTTATCGCATAACCTGAATGAACAACATCACTTACCACACCCGGTACAATACCGCCGCCAATACGAATATAGTTTGATGTTGGTATATGAAGACGATATTGTTCGCCGCCCAAAATAGCGCCTTCTCTTTGATATACATCACGGCCAAGTTCACCCATGGCGGGCGGCGCTTCAAATGTTCGCTCTATGGACATGCCGATTCCACGTGCAACTTCGTTGGCAAAATTTGCATGCGCCGCAGGCGCAAGCGCAATGAGCAATGAACAATGAACAATGAGCAATTTTTTCATAATACTACCTTTTGTTATATTTTATCACAAATAAAGTCCATAGTCCACAGTCTTTAGTCTATAGTAATTTATCTGGAACCGTTAACTTAATTAGACCAAGATGAATAATTCCGCCCTTTGTCATCCCCGCGCAGGCGGGGATCTACTGCCGGGAAACAATGGAGCTTTTATAAATAACGCTTCTTTATTACAAAGCAGTGGATCCCCGCCTGCGCGGGGATGACGAATTTTCAACCATTTGGAAGCATTAGTCTGTTATCTTCATAGTTCTCAATTTATCATTTGATTAAAAAAGCTATACAGACTATACTGCAAATAACAAATACGACTAATGACTATAGACTATGGACTTATGACTAAAAAAATTGCCATTATTGCCGGAAATTTAAGACTTCCAATACTTGTACGTGATTCACTTTGTGCATCTGGATGGGATGTATTTGTCGTTGGAATCCGTGGATTTTATGACCCATCATTAAAGCCTGACATGGTTGTGCGCCTTGGGGCGGGCGGCTCGTTGCACAAAGAATTGCAAAAGCGTGGTATAAAATTATTAACCTTTGTTGGCGGAATCGGGCATCCGAACTTGCGTGATATTCGGCCAGATTTATGGACCGCTGGGCTTTTATTAAATGTTATCCGAAACCAAAAAGGATATGATTCTATGTCAAGGGCGGCAATCGCCGGAATGGAACGCAAAGGCTATGAAATCATAGGCGCCCAAGATTTATGCCCAGAGGTTATTTTCCCAAAACCTGGCATATACACCAAAACCAAACCAAATAAAACTGACCAAAAAAACATAGACCGGGCGGTAGAAGTATCCCATGTTATCGGACGTGCCGACATTGGAACGTCTGTGGTTGTTGACCGGCAAGTCTTGGCGATGGAGGCCGCCGAAGGCACCGCAGAAATGTTAGCACGTGTCGTAGAACTGCGCAGGCGCTGGAAAATAAAAGGCAACAGCGGAGTCTTTGCAAAAATGGTAAAACCCGGCCAAGAATTACGGGTTGAAACCACCGCCATTGGGCCGGATACCGTACGAGACGTTGCCGCTGCAAAATTACGTGGCATAATCGTGGACGCCCAAAATTGCTTTATCATTGATAAAGAAGAAGTAATTGCACTTGCCAACAAACATAAAATATTTATCGTGGCAAAATGATTACCAAAGATGAAATTCAATCTTGGCTGGAATCCGAATTCCCAAATGCGAAAATAAAATTCGCCGGCGAAGGCTGGCACAGCGCCGCCTTTATGGTGGATGACAAAGTCTTTCGCTTTCCCAAAAATCCTGACAATATTAAAAAAATGCGGAAAGAAAAAGAGCTGACCGATTTTATACGCAATAAAGTACCGCTTCCGATTCCAGCAATAGAAATATTTGAAGATGTAAAATATCCGCATTCCATGCACAAGGCAATCCTTGGCAATACATGGAAGAACTGTGATATAAATAACCTTTGCCCACAACAGCGCCAAAAGTTTATAAACGACTATGTTGATTTTGTGGTCGCACTTCACAGCATTGATATAAATGATTTACAGAAAAATGTCCCAAGCATAAGCACAAACACAAAACATAAATATCGTGATTTTGACACCGTTCGGAAATACATAAAACAATATTTTACAGACGAAGAATTAAATCATTTTCAAAAAATATGGGATGAATTTCCAGACGACGAACCAGAAACCCTTATACTTGTTCATCAAGATTTTGGCGGACAAAATTCATTAATAGATGAAAATTATCGCCTGACCGGGGTTTTTGATTTTGGCAATTCTTGTATATCAAGCACAACAGAAGAATTTTTCAGACTTTACGAGCATGGGCAAGAATCTCTATTAAAAGATATTTTAAATGAATACGAACAACGAGTTGGCACCAAAGTTAACATTGAAACATTAAAAACTAAATTATTAATAGATATGATTCAATGCCCGATTTGGCTTTACGAAGATCCGGGACTGGCATCTATTAAAGATAAAGAAATAGAAAAGATTATATCACTGCTTCGCAATTGGCTGTGAAATTATAAATTCCTTGCAAATCATATATTTTAATGTCATAATCGGCGGGCATTTGTGGGTCGGCGCAATTGCAGTATAAATAACCCGACAAGACCTCTTACTAATGCCTAGTGCCCAGTGCCTAGTGCCTAGAAGGCAAACTTTGAATATATTTATATGAAAGATTTATCCAAAGAATTATTTAATCCATTATCCGGCGAAGATTTCGGATCAATGTTTGATGCGTCCATGGGCGCCCAAGAAACCTTGCAAGGCTTTGCCACCAAAGGCACAGTCAAAGATTTAATTGACGATTTCGTCTTGGTTGACGTCGGCCTTAAATCCGAAGGCCGTGTACCATTACGTGAATTCGGCGCATCTGCACCGGCCGTTGGCGACATCATTGACGTATTTATTGAAAGATATGAATCACGTGACGGTTCCGCTGTATTATCATTTACCAAAGCCCGTGCGGAAAAATCATGGAAAGACCTTGAAAAAACTGTGGCCGAAGGCATTGACCCAACCGGCACAATTATGGAAGTTGTCCGTGGGGGATACACTGTTGACCTTGGCGGCGTGTTTGCATTTATGCCATCATCACAGGCCGACCACCGTCCAATCCGTGATGCGAAATCATTGGTCGGACTTACTGATAAATTCCGTGTCCTTAAAATGGATGCGCTTCGCACAAACGCAATTGTATCACGCCGTGCTATACAGGCAGACTCTATTGCCGAAGCACAAAAAGAAGCAATCAAAAATATCAGCCTTGGCGCCGTGGTTGAAGGCACCGTTAAAAACATCACCGATTACGGTGTGTTCATTGACCTTGGCGGCATTGACGGACTTTTGCACGTTACCGACCTTTCATGGAAACGTGTTAACCACCCACGTGAAGTCGTCAAAGTCGGACAAAAAGTTAACGTCAAAGTTATCCAATTTGATGCCGACAGCAACCGCATTTCACTTGGCATGAAACAATTGGAATCTGACCCATGGGATACTGCATCACGTGCATTCAACGTTGGCGACAATGTTGTTGGTAAAGTTTCATCTGTTACCGATTACGGTGCATTCGTTGACCTTGGCGACGGGATTGAAGGCCTTGTCCACATGAGCGAATTATCATGGCCCAACAAAAATGTCCATCCTGGGAAAATCTTGTCCACAGCACAAGAAATCAATGTTATCGTTTTGGGCATTGACCAAGACAAACGTCGTATTTCACTTGGATACAAACAAACCCAAGAAAATCCATGGAAAGCATTTGCTGACAACCACAAAGTTGGCGACGTTATCACAGGCCCAATTAAAAACACAACTGAATTTGGCTTGTTCGTTGAATTGACTCCGTCGCTTGATGGAATGGTTCATATATCCGACCTTTCATGGGATAAATTGGACGAAGAAGAATTAAAGAAATTCGTACGTGGCCAAGAAATCACCGCAAAGATTTTGGACATCAATCCAGAAAAAGAGCGTATTACACTTGGCATTAAACAATTGACCGAAGGATCTGATTCAAAAAAATCAACTCTTAAAAAAGGCGCAATTGTTCGCGGAATCATAAGCGAAGTATCAGGTGATGAAATCGTTTTGGACATAGACGGCAAACGTGGTGTTATTCGCCGCACGGACGTATCTATGATCAAAGAAGAACAAAAAACCGATGGCTTTAAAGTTGGC
>WQVP01000035.1 GCA_009785765.1 Alphaproteobacteria bacterium
GCGATAATGATGACGTCGGGCTTGTTTTGTAGGGGCGCGTTGCATGCGCACGCGGGCGTATGCAATACGCCCCTACAATTATTAAAGTACTCTATGCCGGCAATGACTTCACGTGCTGCGTTTTCGCCTTGGACGGTTGCGGGATATAATAAAACACGTACCGGAAAACGTTCACGCAATCTGTTTTGTATGTCATGAAATGCAGCGCCCGTGGGCGATGTTATAATTCCAATTGTTGTTGGAAATTTTGGCAATTGTTTTTTTCGTGCGCTGTCAAACAGGCCTTCAGCGGCAAGCTTTTTCTTTCTGTCTTCCAACATTTTTAAAATTGCGCCGGCGCCCGCAACCTCTATTTCAGATACAATAATTTGATAATTTGATCGTGCGGGATAGGTTGTAAATTTACCTGTAATAATAACTTCCAGTCCATCCGCCAATTCAAATGAAACGGGCGTACCACGCCAAATTATAACACTGATTGCGGCACCCGAATCTTTGATTGTCATATAAGTATGGCCAGACGTCGCACGTGTTATTTGTGATAATTCCCCCTGAATCTTTATACGTGCAAACGCAGACTCTACAACACCTTTAAGCATTTGCGAAGCATCAGACACCGAAAAAATATTTTCATTCATTTCCATTTTTACAACTCTGTCAAAGACCATCTTGGACGGGGTGCCACGGGCGCATCCACAATTTTTCCAAGACGAAAATTTTCAATTCCGGCCCACGCAATCATCGCACCATTGTCTGTACATAAATCCATTGGCGGCGCAACAAATTTTAAACCGCTTTCATGCGCCAATTTTTCCAGACTGGAACGTATTGCCAAATTCTTTGCAACCCCGCCTGCGACGACAAGCGCCGTTGGTTTTTTATTTTTTGTTATATCAATTGCATTTTGTAATCGGTTAATTATTACATCAACAACCGCCGATTGGAATGATGCACAGAAATTATTAACGAATTCGTTCTGTAGGGGCGCAATGCTTGCGCCCGCGGGCGTATGCAATACGCCCCTACATTTATCCAATATATTCCTTGCGCTTGTCTTCATTCCGCTGAACGAAAAATCACATCCTGGTTTATCACAAAGAGGTCGTGGAAATTTATATGTATTCGCATCACCAAGTTGTGCGGCGGCGTCAACAGCCGGGCCGCCAGGATACCCAAGTCCCAACATCTTTGCGACCTTGTCATAACATTCGCCCGCCGCATCATCAATTGTTGTACCAATTAATTCATAGTTGCCAACACCCATAACCAAAAGTATTTGCGTATGCCCGCCAGACGCCAAAAATAATAAATACGGGAATTCTATGTCTTCGGTTAAACGTGGCGTCAAAGCGTGCCCTTCCAAATGATTCACCGCAACCAATGGCTTGCCCGTTGAGTTTGCAATCCCGACAGCGCCCATCCATCCAACGATTACACCGCCGATCAGACCAGGGCCTGCCGTTGCCGCAATAACATCCATATCATCAATTGTTTTGCCTGCATCGGCCAGTGCACGCTCTATAACACTTTGAAGCGCAAGTATGTGGGAACGTGCGGCAAGCTCTGGCACAACGCCGCCAAACTTTGCATGTTCTTGTTCTTGTGAATAAATTATATGCGAAAGAATATTTTTATCAGAATCAACGACAGCGGCAGATGTTTCATCGCACGAACTTTCAATACCAAGGCACAATATTTTATTTTTCATATTTCATAATAATGCGGGCGCATATATGCGCCCCTACACTAATCCCTAATCACTATCACTAATCCCTGTTTTCCATATCACGCAATGCGATTCCTGCGGCGCAAAGGGCGGCGGCATCACGAATATTCATACGACCAGATTCAGGCAACGTTGCAATAGCATCAATGCATTCAACCATTAATTCTGTATTTTCACGAGAGCCTGTTAATATTTCCACAGCCGCAGCACGCCTGGCCTGCGTGGTTGTTTGCCAGTTGCGCAAATCAGATTCTTCCAGTGAAGCAGGCCGCATCAAAAGCACAAAAAACGAAACCGCAACAATGAGAATCGCAACAATTCCAACCGCCATTTTAAAATTTTGTTTGATAAATTTTTTCATGATTCTCTCCAAATTTTGCCTGCCCCCTTGGGGGCGGGATAGATTTTGTTAGCGAAGTATGAGTGTTACAAAATCTTGGGTGGGGGTAAATTGATACAATCTGGAATCACCCCCCACCCGTCACACTTCGCTGCGCTCGTGCGCCACCCGCCCCCAAGGGGGCAGGAAAATTCACCTGCACTCTACCAGCCAGACGTCATATTCACTGTCCTGTAATGGGTTATCACCAGGGGCCGATGCCGTCATCCAGCCACTGAAAATCCGGTTATTTGCACGTGCGATTTCAATAAACATAAAATGATCTTCGGCCATAAATGGTTGCGTGGTCATGCATGCCCGCACTGTCATCCCAAGGCGTGAAAATGCAAAATCCCGGCCGACCGGAATCTCGTGCACAGACACACGAACCGACGGTTTATGAAGCACCCTTACAACAGCTATTTGATTTTCAATAAATTCATCAGAAGAGGTTGCAACAGATGCAACCGCAAAAAGCACAAAAAACACAGCAAAGAAACAGGTCAGCACATTGTGCTTTGTGAATTTTATTTGCTGTGTTTTATTATTTTTCATTTTATTTTTTTGCCGCATTTGCTTTTTTTTCAGCAGCAGTCGCAGCCAAATCTTCAACGATTCTTGCCTTTTTACCAGACAATGCACGAAGAAAGAAAAGCTTTGAACGGCGTACACGACCAATGCGAATTTTTTCAATATATTCAAGCATTGGTGAATAAAGTGGGAATTTGCGCTCTACGCCAACGCCGTATGAATCTTTACGTACAGTAAATGCCGCATTTGTACCAGAGCCACTGCGTTCAATGCACACGCCTTCAAAAACCTGTGTACGGAATTTGTCGCCGTCTTTAATTTTTACACCGACTTTTAATGTGTCGCCAGCTTTGAAATTTGGAATATTTTTATCCAATTTTGCGATTTGTTCAGCTTCTATTTTTTTAATTATATTTGTCATTTTTTTACTCACTTAGTTCTTCGTAAGTCGCAAGATAACATGATGTCGTTTTGCGATTCACGATTCACGATTTACGCTTTATTAAATCCGGACGCCTTTCTTTTGTTATCGCATCCGATTGTTGTTTCCGCCACACCTCTATATTGCCGTGGTGTCCGGACAACAGGACTTCTGGGACACTTTGTCCACGCCATGTTGACGGGCGGGTATATAACGGCCATTCCAACCCCCCGATTTCAAAACTTTCGTTGGCAAGAGTATCATCCCCGCCGTGTGCCACATTATCCATCAATCTGACGCAACTGTCAATAAAAACTTGTGCGGCGATTTCTCCGCCGGATAATATATAGTCGCCAATGGAAATTTCTTCAATATTGTATTCATCTATGACCCGTTGATCTATGCCTTCGTACCGACCACACAGCAAAATCGTGGTTCGTGGTTCGTGGTCGTGGTTCGTCATAAATTCCCGTGCCATGGCCTGTGTCCAAACCCTTCCCCTTGGCGAAAAATATATAATCCTGGTTCCTGGTTCCTGTTCCTTTATACTATCAATCGCTTTTGCAATCGGTTCGGCCATCATGACCATTCCGGCGCCGCCGCCAAATTGTTCGTCATCCACAGTGCCACGTGCGTCCGTCGCAAAATCACGGATATTAACAACGTTTAAATCCCAAATGCCTGCGCTTAATGCACGGCCAACAATACCGCCGCCCAGCGTACCTGGGAACATATCTGGAAAAAGAGTTAATACATTAAATTTCATATCTATCTTTCTTTATTTGCAATGTTGGCATGCATCACATGCGTCAATGATATCTTGTTTTTTGGATTCATATAATTCAACCATTTCATCTGGCGTATAGTGTATCACTTTTTCTACGCCTTTGTCGCCTTTTTTTATTTCATTATCGTGATTTCTTTCACAGGACAAAAATATAGCGTCCAGGTTCTTTTGTTGAAACATTCCATTATGTCCAAAAATTTTTATAATTTTTGACAATGCAAAGCAGCCGCCTTGGTATGAATATGCATACTTTTTCGGCAAAGATGCGGAAAAATTATTAAGATTGTGTGCACCGGTTTCTATATGTTTAAAGCTTATCCCTTTGTCATTCTTAATCCGACACCCAAGCGTTAAAAACAGGGTCTTTAAAGGCTTTGCCTTTCCTGGGACTTTCTGTCTGAACACAACCCTGGTATTTGGTGATTCATTTTTTATTTCGGTCATTTTTATTACCTTTGGCGGTTGCTGTATTCGCTGGCAAGTCTGTCGTTTGCGATTATAAATCTATCGCCTTTGCATACTTCGCCAAAATTTTGTCGGCCGCTGTCACGTGAGCACCATCCCGCATCAGGCATCTTGCCGCCGCCCCAGCGCCCCCAGTCTGTGGACACCGTACCATCTGGCGCTGTGATAGTATTGCCTTCTATGACGCCAAAATATCTGTTCGGGCAATCAAGACGCATATCGCATGAACATATATATTTATCTTTGAATGGCGGCGTGTTTCCTGCGATAACTTTGTCTATGCCCAAATACCATGCGCCTTTGCGTGCGCCGTATGTTTCCACTTTATAAAGGTGGTCTTGGGCCTCTACTATTTCCATGTTGAAGATTCTTCCAAAGCATTTATTGCGGGGCAAATTGAATACATCAATCGTTGTTTTTACTTCGTGCGCTTTTTCTATCCTTTGTTCAGCATTGCCGGAAAAAACATCATCATGGGATTCCCAGTATTTGCCTGAAACTATCTTTTCTATGTACTCGTCCAAGCCGTCCGGCGACGGAAACAATTCTCCGTGATATTTCCAAAAATATGCTGGAAAATCATCGGGTCCAACATTGTCTTCAAAATATGCAGGATTTATTTTTTTTGCGCACTGTGGCCCGCTGTTGCGATGCATACGTGCAGCATGCTCTAATGGGCTTTCGTGCGGCCTGTCCAAAAAATTATCATCAACCACATCGGGCATAGCAGGCACAGCGTGTGGTGTCTGCGGTTCAGATTTTGATTTTTCAATTCTGTAATAACGTTCATCGCACGGAAAAACCATATCTTCGTTGCGCAAACAAAGATAGTGATGCCTGCGCGGCAAAGATTCATGATAATTTAATTTTCGCCCATCTGGCATTTCAAACCA
>WQVP01000036.1 GCA_009785765.1 Alphaproteobacteria bacterium
ACGTGCAATTGTTAATATAATCGGCACTGATATAAACCAAAGTGGCCAAAACATAGCAAGAAGAATAAATGTAATGGATACAAGAAGCTTGTCCGCAAGATGGTCGGCCACGCCACCAAGTTTAGTTGTGGCATTATATCTTTTTGCAAGTATCCCATCAAAAAAATCAGTTATGCCGGCAATTGCAAATAAAAAGAATGCAAGATAGAAATGTTCGTACATAAATGCTGGAATCATTGCAAACGCTGCGACGAATCTGAATGCGGTAAGCGAGTTAACAAAAATTATCATGTTCATGGTTCTCTCCATAAGGTAACTAGGAACTAGGAATTAGGAACTAGTTGTCAATCGGATTGTGCCGAATAATTGAATTTATTTCAAGCAATAATAATTTACCAGTTCCTCAGTTGCTTTCCGGATGAAAATAAAGATAAATCTTTTCCGCACATGATTTTGAAATTCCGGACACTCGTGCGATGGTTTTAGCATCAGCATCCGCAATTAGCGCAACAGATCCAAAATGACGCAGAAGCGCCCGTTTTCGTGCGGCACCAATCCCGTCTATGTCATCAAGCGCAGACTTTGTTATATGTTTGATGCGTTGTTTTTTATGAAATGTTATTGCAAATCTGTGGGCTTCGTCCCGGATTAAACGCAAGAAAAGGTGAAGGGGCGAATCTTTTGGTAATCTTGTTTTTGTGCCGTCTGGCATAATAAACGATTCATCTCCATCACGCACATCGCCTTTGGTTATGGCAAGTACAGGCACGCCAGGCGCAGATTTTGTGGCCGCATTCCATTGTTGTTTTCCGCCGTCAACGATTATTAGGTAAGAGGTAAGAGGTAAGAGGTAAGAGGTGGTGTGTCGGCTTATGATTTCGCGCATCATTGATATATCGTCGTTGTGTCCGTCCATTTTATAATGCCGGTATTTGGATTTCACAAATCCGTTTTTATCAAATGATATAACTGCGCCGACTGGATCTTTGCCGCCTGTATGTGAATTATCAAAAACATCCACGTGCAAAATTTGTATCCCAAGCCAGTCCTGGAATTCCAAAAATGATTTTTGAAATTTTTCTGTTTGTGCCTTTGCGATGTGTGATACATCACGACTTCCGAATTTTCCACGTGATGCGGTCTCTGATAATGCCCGAATTTTATCACGATATTCGGCGGCCGATTCGTAATCTTGTGCACTTGATGATTTGTCCATTTGTTGTGATAAATCTTTTACAACGGCGGTGGTATCGCCGGATAATATTCGTCGTGCAAGTTTTACGTTTTCATTATATGCGCCATATTCTTTGTTCACGCATGGTGCGCTGCACCGTCCAATTTGTGCAAGAATACAAGGGCGTGTGCGGTTATTCATATATGAATTTGTACAGGTGCGAAGTTTGCAAACCTTTTGGATTAATTTAATAGATTCATGAAGCGCAGCAACCGATGTATACGGCCCAAATACATCTTTTTTTGCAGAGATTTTGGCACGGAATTTATAAAGACGTGGATACTCATCTGATGATAACGCCAGCATCGGATACATTTTATCATCGGTCATTAATATATTATATTTTGGGTTTTTTGTTTTGATGATATCGCTTTCAAGGACAAGGGCGTCCGATTCGGTTGCTGTTTGAATTATTTCAATTTTACGAACTTGGCCTCGCATCATTTTTGTATTGTATGGTAATTTTGAAATGTCCGAATATTGACGCACACGTGCCAACAGATTTTTTGCTTTGCCGACATATAAAAGAGCCCCGTCTTTATCAAGCATTTGATACACGCCGGGTGTTTTGGGAATGTTTTCAATTATTTTGTTATAATCCAAATCCATGATATAATTATATATAATAAATAAAGGATAACAAATGATTAAATTTTTAAGAACAAACGTTCATGCAACAAGAAATTCTGAATCCGGGCGCTCTATGATTGAAATGTTGGGCGTTTTGGCCATTATGGGTGTTATAACAATTGCGGCAATTGGTATGGTGGCGGTTGCAATGCGTAATGCCAACCGAAACGCAGCACAAGACCAAGCAACGAAAATAGTACAAGAGGTTCGGTCTTTGCTGGGCGGATTTGATGATTATTCGGGCATAGATAACACAATTATATTCGCAGCGATTGGAATTCCGGCACGTCATTCTTTGGGTGGGACGTTTTCACTGGCCCCGAATCCGTCAAATCTGCGGCAATTTGTTTTGACTATTTCCGGGCTGAACCATTCTGATTGTGTATTCTTTTCAACACGTGCGTGGACGGATTCAGTTGGATTTCAAATGTCAGATGGTCGTCAAAGCGGAGCTGTGGCAAGTCCGTCTGCTTGTGATGCGCCGGGCGGCCGAAATAGTGTGAATATAACGTTTAATTAATTTCGTAAATCGTAAGACGTGAGTCGTAAGTCGCAAAACGACAAACAGCACTCACGATTTACGATTTACGATTTACGACAAATATGATAGAGCCTATAAAAATTTCACCAACCGAAGACGGCATAAGGCTTGGGAGATGGTTTATGCGCCATTATCCAAAACTTTCCATAGGGGAATTTCGGAAACTATGTCGTACAGGTCAAATAAGAGTTAACGCAGGCCGTGTCCGTGGGAATGAAATTTTATACACAGGCGATATTATTCGTATACCGCCAATGGCGACGCACAGAACTTTGCAGAATTTTGTCAAAAGAGAGGGCGGCGATAACTTCACCATGGGCGACCTTGAAAGATTACGAAAGCGAATAATCCATGATGATGCAGACATAGTTGTTTTTGATAAACCCGCAGGTCTTGCAGTCCAAGGCGGAAGCGGAATAAAAAAATCATTGGATAAAATGGCGGCTGCTATGTATCCGCATGATAGTATTTTATTGGTGCACCGGCTTGACCGTGAGACGTCTGGTGTTATAGTTGTTGCAAAGAATCAACAAGCCGCCAAAGCTTTATCAGAAGAATTTCGGGATAAAACCGCAGGCAAAGAATACCTTGCGCTTCTTTCGGGCCCTGTAAAACAAAAGCGTGGAACAATTGATAACTTTATGACAAAAGGGCGTGTGTTTAATAAAGAAGAGGCCGATGTATTCCGCACAGAATCAGGCCTTAAACCTGTACATGCAATAACAAAGTATCGTGTTGTGGATGAACTTAAAAATGCATTGACCCTTGTATCGTTTTGGCCGGAAACAGGGCGCACACATCAATTGCGATTACACTCTGCGTTTAATCTTTCGGCGCCGATACTTGGGGATACGTTATACGGGGTGCGTGAAAAGGACGGCGGCATAACAACTATGATAGAAAGCAATAAACTTTTTCTTTTGGCACGGCGTTTGACATTTCGTCATCCCTCTACAAAAGAAGAGATGACGGTCAGCGCACAAATACCAGACTTTATGAAGTCTGCGTTTGATCTTTTGGGATTTAAGAACTATGGCTCGTAAAAAAAAGAAATTTTCAAAAAAACGCATGATAGTGCTTATGTCGCTTCGGGGACTTTTGCTTTTATTTATTGGTTTTTCCGTGTCGGTTATAATTGCCATATCGCAAATTGATCCTGATAATTTCCGAAAAGATATTACGGATGGATTGTCATCAGCGATTGGAATGCCGGTTGAAATAGACGGCGATTTGTCTTGGCGATTATCACTGCGGCCACGTGCAGAAATGACAAGCGTAGTGGTACGAAATTCAGATTGGGCCCAAAATGAATATGGCATAAATATATCATCAATATCGGTTGTTCTTGACCCGTTTGCTTTGATAACACGAAGGCCAGCAATGCGAGAGATTCGCCTTGTAAATCCCATTATATACATTGAAGAAAATGAATCCGGCGACATGTCTATGTCTGCAAGTGTCAATCAAAGATATCGTGTGGCCGAATATAATGGTAGTGGCGCACCTGAACAATTTCCATTTAATATAAACCTTGGGTTTGAAGTTTTGGAAATTATAAATCTTCAAATTACTCATATAACGCCAAATGCAACAGAGGTATATTCTTTTGATCGTATGCGTATTCGTGCAAGGAATTTACCCCATGCCCAAGAGCTTGATGGATTTGTACAGTCTGGTGGGTCTGAATATAAATTTGCCGCCCGCTTTTCAGAGCTTGATACAGAGAGAAGAATTTTCCCGGTAAGAATTGCCATAGCGGACAGAGGCGCACCTTTGGTAATAAATGCAGCATTAGAGGCGGCAAGTCGCATACCAATTGATTTTACAATTAACGGTACAATTATAGATTTTCAGCGCATGGCAAGAATTGCCAATCTTGATATTCCAGAAATCCCAAGATTTGATATAAATATGCGCGGTGGCTTTGGCCATTCTGAATTAAAAATTCATCGTGGTTCTCTGCGCGTGGGCACAAATGATATAAATATAACGGGCGAATTTAATTGGTCTTCTGGGCGAACCCCTACAATTAATGCAACAATTGCGGGTAATAATATTAATCTTATGCAGGTGATGCCAGATTTATACAGGCCATCGTCCGTTGCGTGGGAACGTCCAGATCGTGATTTACACGTGTTTAAAGACGTGCCTTTGCATGCGCATCTTTTACGGATGGCGAATATAAACCTGGTTCTGGATATAAGAAATTTAATTGTGTATAGAGAGCTGGCCGTGCGATATATTGATGCAAGGGCAACATTGTACGATGGGCACTTAACCGCCAGAGCAAACGCAGAAATGGGCGGCGGCGGAGACATAGATGCCAAAGTCATAGGTTTTGAACAAGACGGGCGAATATTTGCAACGGCCGGTGGCCGAGGTCGCAACATTATTGTTGGTGATTTGTTGACCGAACTTCGTACGCATAATTTTATGACCGGTTTACCCAGTTCTTTTGACGTTTATCTTGAATCAAATGGCGCAGAGTTATCCGAATTAATGGCGAATCTGAACGGACAGGTGCGTGGTTGGACCACGGGTCGTGGCCGGGCGCTTCGTGATTTAACAGACTATCTTTATGGTCGTGATTTATTAACAACTGTGCGGTCAGGCGTTGAAAGCGTTGTGCGCCGTGGAAATACCGATATAACACATGTTAATTGTGCGG
>WQVP01000037.1 GCA_009785765.1 Alphaproteobacteria bacterium
CGTTTCATATATCGCATTCCATCCGCTTACTTTAAAATCCACCGGCGCACACCCGGCCATTGCGCGTGTTTCATCGGTTGGGTAATCAAGAAATACAAACGGCGGGACTTCAGTTGGGGTAGAATGAATGTCCAACACATGCGTTGCGTTATCAATCAAAGTTGCGACTTCGCCGCCCAGTTCTTTTTCATAAGTATCCGGCGCATCCCAATGCTTTATCACGCGGTTCAGATTTTCTCCTGTATGGCGTACCATTTGTTCGCGTGCACGTGGATTGCATACCGGCGCAAGTGTAAGTGTGCCAGACAGCAATTTAATTTTGCCAGAATTTATTTCATCTATGATGCGCTGTGCGGCAATTGTGCCACAGACCTCTGTGCCGTGGATTCCGCCAAGCACAAGTAAGTCAGGGCCGGATTTCCCAGATTCAAATCTTGTTTTTTCTATCATCATTTTATTATGTCCTTTGCCTTGCAAACGTCATTATACCTGTGGATTGATGTATGTCAACCATAACAAGCCCGGCGCTTTGATATAATGCTATCAAAGAGCCTTCGTTTGGAAGAGCATAGTATTCATCTCGTTCAGACGACATAATATGCTGTCGTGTCCAAGGGCTGTTCTGTCCAACCCATGGCGATGTTGGTAAGTTTTGCATTTTAAATACCTTTATTGTTTGCGCAAAAGCGCAATTTATTTTTTGATTTTTGTTTTTGAAATTTATCTTTTTATTTCTGTTTTAAAGCAAGATGGATAAAAAGGTGCGGACAGCAATTCCCGCAATAGAAAGTCAGGTCGCGTCTAGGCAACCTTATGGAGTTTTTTTATAAAAAGATGCGCAATGCGCATAATGTTTGTCATTACAGAGTCAAATATAATTGATAATACGGCATTTGTCAAGCCTGTTTATTTCCAAAAACGCTTGTTTGCAAATGCTTGACCAGAACCACCTTTCATATATTTTTCAAACTCTTTCGCAGATTGTTCGTCAGAAAGTGCAATATAAGTCACAAGCTCCCAAGGTGTGTATTTTGCAGTATGTCTTGAAAGTCCTGCGTTATGATCTTTTAAGCGTTGCTTTAAGTCTGCTGAAAAACCAATATATCTTTGACTTGGAAAATTTATACTTTTAAGAAAATACACATAAAACATAAACAGATTATAAAAAAACAGCTACACTTCGTCAAGACTTCGTGTAGCACTGCTTCGCTTAGCGCTTCTCGCTATTCGTGCGGCGCAGCCACACGAAGCTTCGAAGAAGCGAAGTGTGGTGCGAGCGAAGAGATTCGAACTCTCGGCCCCTGCCTTGGCAAGGCAGTGCTCTACCGCTGAGCTACACTCGCACGAGGGCTATTTTGCCACAAGTTTTTTTAAATTGCAAGAATAATTTACTTGCGAACAAAACATTCGTTCGCTGTATATATAGCCTTTGCAATATTATTCGGCAAATCGCCTGTGTCAAAGTCCGGCATAACAATCGGCATGTCTTTACCGAATATGCGTTGGATTTCCGAAACGGACAGGGGGTTATATTTGCCTGTTCCGAAAAGTTTGCGTATAAACTTGTTGTCGCCTTCGTTTAAATCTGCATTTTCCATGTCAAGTTCAATTAAGAAACGTGGGAAATTTTTTGCGATATATTCCAATTCTTTGACTTGCTCTTCGGCATTAATATACGTAAATGTCCCAAGTGATGCCAATGCTGTTTCTTTTGGATTAAGTTCCCGCAGGTCTTGGATGATTGTGTTTGGCACCATATTATATTTTTCACAAATCATAGCATCTATGGCGTTTGCAACAGGATGAATTTCTTTGCTGAAAATACGAATATGCGGATACTTGGTTTTAAGCAAATGTATAAGCGGCGAAAGCCCACGCCCATAATCAACAATGTTTGTAACGCCATCTTTTATAATTGATTCATTAAGAAGTTTATACGCTTCTGTAAACCGTGTTGCGTAATAAAATTTGCGATAGTCCGGATTCAATGCATTGGCGACGCCCCGAAAAGTTTTTTCGGACGTTTTTGACAGTATGCGCCCCGGCAATGATAATGCCTGTACATGCTCTGGCTGTTTCGCAAAAGAAATCATAGATTTGTTATACCATTCCACCAGATCCAGAGTATAGTTTGGTAATTGCTTTTTAAAATGTGGAAAATGGTTGCGAAGGCCTGTTTCAAGGCCAAGCGAACAAGTAATAATGATATCCAACGAACATTTTGACATTTTTTATCTTTTTTATTATTATAGGTCAACAATATTATTTGTCAAGAAATAAAATCCCCTTTCTTCTAAGGAAAGGGGATTTTTACAAAGGCCAAGGCGGTTATATAAACCAATTCCACGGTGCCAACATACGCAACCAGCCACGAAGACTGCGTGCATCCGCATAAGTATGGCCACAACGTGGGCATACGTTAAACGGTTTAATCATTTTTAATAATTTACCGATTACCATAACCCAGATAAGTATGGCCACGGCCCATGCGGCGAATACCAATCCCCAAAGCACGAACCCAAATGATTGATTAATAGTATTGGTAAGCGACGTTAAGATGTCAAGATTGGACTCTTCTAAATCACGATAAATTTGATTTGTAATTGGCCAAGTTGCAGGCAACCACGGGCGCACCGTACGAATGCCATAGTCTTGTAATAACGTATCGCCAAGTCCAGTCATGTCGTTTAATATGCCACGAATTTGTTCATCAATTGCACGATCAATTTCAAATTGCGCCGCACGCCCAAGGTCTGTTTTCATGCGGTCAAGTTCACGATTAATGCGTGCGACTTGGTCATCTGCGATTGTGGCAACGCCTGCGGCTTGTTGAGCGGCTTGTTCAACCGGTGCGACGTTTACGCCAACACGACCTGCGATATTGCCAAGGCGGCCGGCGGCTTGTTGGGCACGGTCTGCCGCTTGGGTTGCTTGCGCAGTGGCGGCGCCCGCACGCGCAGCCTGTGCGTCAACCAATTTAATGGAATCAATTGCAGCGGCAATCGGCCGGTCAAGATTGATTTGACGTGCGGCATTCCGCAAAAATCTTTCGTATTGTTCGTTCAGGTTTCGTTGCAAGTCAAAGAACATAGACACAACCATGCTGCGCTTTATATCCGCACCATAAGTATTTTTAACGTGGATTGGCGCCCATCCCGCAAACGCAAACCAAACAATGGTAAATACCATAGCGATTCTTTTAATTATTTTTACAAATGATGCTTTTTTTGCGACAGTTTTTTTGCCCAAGTTTTCTTCATTTACTTCAATTTGTTTCTTTGACATTTTTGCTCCTTTTAGTCGCAAGTGTTAGTGATTAGTGTTAGTGATTAGTATTGTTGTTTTCTATTTTAGAGTCAAGAGAATTTAATAATCCAGATAACATGCGTAAAATATCATTCATATTGTCTATAAGAATTTTGGACTCTGAATCTTTAATAAATCCAAGTGCGTTGGAAATTTCTATTTGAGATAATAACTCTGATGCAGAGCCACGTGAAATTCCAACAAATCTTTTATATTCGGTTGTATGGTTTCTTGCGCTTCCCTCTGATAGGTTTGATATAATAGATACAGCTGCACGGCGCATTTGTTGTGAAAGTCCGAAAGTTTCAGTTTTGGGAAATGTTTCTGTAATTTTATAAATTCTTAGAATGGTTTCAAATGATAATTTATAAACGTTTAAATCTTTGACTGATTGCATTTTTATCTCCACTAATCACCAACACTAATCACTAACACTTGTTGTATCTGTTGATGAATTGTTTTTTAAACTCCGAGAACGCTTTACGTTCAATCGCATCACGAATATCACGCATTAAATCCTGATACATTTGCAAGTTATGTGCTGTTAATAATGTTGCGCCAAGTATCTCGTTGCACTTAATCAGATGATGAATATAGGCACGTGATAATTTGTTTTTGCATGCATAGCAATTGCACTCTGCATCCAAAACATCTGCGTCATCACGATGCACGGCATTCCGCATATTAAGCGTGCCATCCCTTGTAAACGCCATAGCAGTGCGGCCTGCACGTGTTGGCATGACACAGTCAAACATGTCTATGCCACGTTCCACGGCGCCCAAAATGTCCAGCGGTGTCCCAACACCCATTAAATAACGTGGTTTGTCTGTGGGTAATAAAGGGCATGTGTAGTCCAACACCTCAAACATCACTTCTTGGGGTTCTCCGACGGCCAGTCCGCCGACGGCATAACCGTCAAATCCGATTTCAATCAATTCAGCCGCCGATTGTTCACGTAAATCACGAAAGTCTGCACCTTGGACGATTCCGAAAATGCCGTATCCCGGACGGTCAACAAAGGCGTCTTTGCTGCGGCGTGCCCAGCGGCTTACCATTTCAACGTTTGCTTTTACTTTATCATAAGGCGCAGGCAATTTTAAACATTCGTCCAAAACCATAGTTATATTTGAATCAAATTGATGTTGTAATTTGACGCTGTCTTCGGGCGTCATAAAGTGCTTTTTCCCGCCGTCTATGTGTGATGTGAATTGTACGCCGTCTTCGGTTATTTTAACCAAGTCTGAAAGCGACATAACTTGGAATCCGCCGCTGTCGGTTAGTATTGGCCCCGCCCAACCGGTCATGGTATGAAGTCCGCCCATTTTTTCAATTAAATCGCCGCCCGGGCGCAACATAAGATGATAAGTATTGCCAAGGATTACTTCGGTGCCTGTATCACGCACCATATCCATGGTAAGCGCCTTAACAGTTGCGGCCGTGCCAACCGCCATGAACGCAGGCGTTTGAAAAGTTCCATGCGCCGTTTCAACAGACCCACGTCGTGCATTCCCGTCTGTGTTAATTAAATCAAACTTTAAACTCATCGTACTATGTCCCTGAAAATCTCTGCTGGAATTGTTCCGCCGGTGATGCGTTGCATGGGCGAAAAATTATCATTGCCGACCCATACGCCGATTGTTAACTGATTCGTTGCGCCAACAAACCAAGCATCTC
>WQVP01000038.1 GCA_009785765.1 Alphaproteobacteria bacterium
CGCAACGCCCAGTAATGGTGATTGATCGGCCGCAATACGTTGCATTTGTAATTGTGTTATGGCCGATGCCGCCGCCCGCAGCGCCTCGTTAACACTGTATTCATTAAATTCTGTCATAAACATACGGTTTACATCCGCAACCAATTCTGTGCCATCAACATGGCGTGCGGTGGTCATTCTGCGTGCGCCTTGGGTCGCTATGGAAAGCATGCGCATGCCGTCAACCGTTGCAAACGGCCAATCAATCCGGCGCTCGTAAATACGTGGCGCAAAGCCAGATTCTATGAATATCCATGTTGTGTTTTCGGGCCTTGTCCTTGTGCGTGCCAACTCCAAATCACGGCGGATTTTTGAATTACCCGGCACCATTCCATCCGCCCGTGTGAAATAAATTTGTGCATTGTCCCAGTCCGCGCTTGACCTTGCGAAATTTAAGAAATAAATCCCCGCAAGATATGTCAGTGCCGGATTCATAATATCAGCGAACGGTTCCCACATTGCGTTTTCGCCTCGCATATGTGCGCCCAGTCCGGCCATATCCCTTTCACGCCGGTCCAGCAGTCGGCGATATTCCGCCGATAGCCTTTGTTGTTTTGCATAAGATTGATTGATGATAACACGTGCATCCGCCCATCGGCCGGTGGCCATCGCCGCCCAGATCTGATAATAAGAGATAAATAAATCATCCATAAACCACGGGCGATAATTGCCGGCCATGGCGCCTGCGGCCGCTCTTGTTGCCTCGCCCGTTATGCCCATTCGCATGGCTGATTCCATGCGTATGTTCAAAGATTCAAATGTTTCGTCTGACCGTGCATATTCGCCCATTTGAAATTGAGCATTGCCTTGTAATAATGGGTCAAGGTTTCTGTCCCGAACGGTTTGATTGCTGAAATTTTCCGCCGCAAAATCACGTTGTACATTGTCAAGACGTGTTTGCATAGATTGACTGCACGCAGTCAAAAAGAGGATAAGTGAAAGAGTTAATAAGTGAAAAAGTGGACTCACTTTTATTCTCTTTGGCAAAATATTTTTCAACTTATTCACTTATTAACTCTTTCACTTATTCACTTAACTTTCATACGGATTATCTTGTGTTTTATAGTCTATTACAATTGGTAAAGCTTCCCAATTTAATGCCTTTGCGATACCTTTTTTAAGATACCTTGTGTATGATTCTGGAATATCAGATGCGCCGCCTGTGTTGATTGTAATCCGCATGGGGCGACGTCCCGTTTGCGCTGCAAATTTAATTTTCATAGGACGTTTAAGGCGACTCATCGGGGGTTGTCGTGCAATTAATAATTTTTCCAAAGTACGATTTATATAACTTGTTGCGTGCGATGTCTCTGAAATATCATAAAGCGCAAACGTACGTTTCATTAAATTCCGAACGCCCGTCCCACGTTCCGCAGAGATTGGCAAAATAATGGGCGATATAATCTGATGAAAAGATTTGTTAAATTGTTTTTTTAATTTTAATAATTTGTATTCCCGGTCTTCTTCGGATACAAGATCCCATTTATTTAACGCAACAATTAATATTTTCCCCGCATCGTAAATTCTGCCTGCAATTCCCATAGCTTGGTTTTCAATATCACGTGTTGCATCCACAACCAATATAACAATGTCTGTTTTGCCAATGGCGTCCAAAGATTTAAGTGCCGATAATGTTTCAACATCATCTGTGATGTTTGCTTTTTTGCGAAGTCCGGCGGTATCCACAATCGTAATGGGTCGACCCATAAAATTCGTATTAATCCGAATTGTATCACGTGTTATGCCGGGTTCGTCTTTGACGATGACCCGCACGTCGCCCAATATATAATTTACCAAAGTGGATTTTCCAACGTTTGGTTGACCCATGATAGAAATTCGCAAAGGCGAATTTCTATGGAGACCGGAAACTGGACATTGGATACTCGGGTTTCCTGCTTCCTGTTTCCGGTTTCTGTTTATAAATTCATAAATTTCATCAAAGCCGATTTTATGTTCTGCGGCGATACGCACTGGGTCGCCCATCCCAAGTTTATAAAATTCTGATAAATCGCCCAGTTTTTTTCCTTCGGTTTTATTAACCAGTAATAAAACAGGGGCGCCTTTATTCTCACGACGAACAACCCGTGCCCAATCAGTGTCGGCCGGCACCAGGCCATCTTTGCCGTCCACAACAAAAAGAATGGCGTCCGCATCCCGCACAGCAGACAAAGACATGTCTGTGGCAATCTTTCCTATGTCCGTTGTGCCCGATTCAAGACCGGCTGTGTCCGATAATTGCACAGTTAAATCGCCAACATCAAATGTGCCCGATACAATATCACGGGTAACGCCCGGACGGTCGTGCACCAAGGAATCACGGCTTTTTGTTAAAACGTTAAAGATTGTTGACTTTCCGGTATTCGGGCGGCCTGCGATAATAAGTTTCATTTTTTGTTGTCCGTTATTCGTTATCCGTTATTCGTATTTTATTATTGTGTTTTTAGGTTTCTGTGTTTATTATATATGCATAAGCTTGCGAATGCAAACTTTACGAATAACGCATAACGGAAAAACAATATGTTAAAAAAGAATATAAAAATACTTAAAGAAATGGCGCACAAATGGATGCATCATATTATATTGGTCTTGACCAGTCCAAAACGCTTTTTTTCCAAAATTGTCGCAGACGGCAATCTTGACGAATCAATGATGAAAGCGTTTATGTATGGTTTGGTTGGCGGGGCTTTGTTGTTGATAATGCAGTCAATCGGCGGCGGGATAATAACATTCGCATCCGTATTCCAAAGTTTAATAGTTATCCCGGTTTTGGCGGTTGCTATACTTTTTGTTTTGGGCGGTATGCTGATGCTTGTATCAGAGATCACAGGCGGTGAGCGTGATTGGGAAATTGCGATAAAGGGACTTGCGTCTGTATTCTTTATATACCCGGTGATTTTGGTTTTAAATACTTTGGCATTTAATTGTTGGTCGCTTTGGGTGATAAGTGCGATTATAGATGCATACGTATTATTCCTTATATATAACATAGCAATATATTGCATGCGCGGAAGCCAAGTACGTGTTGGCATAGTTGTCGGTGCATTCGCATTATTTGTTGCAACGATATATATGACAGATTATCGGTTTGGGTGGTTTATGATAAAGAATACATCCGCCGCATTACAGTGCCTTATGTAAAAATCGCCATTCGGCGGTTTTTTAAATTAGGAATTAAGAATTAAAAATTAAGAATTGTGGTGTCGGCGTTGCCGACATCTGTTATTTATATAAAATAAATGGCTGTGAGCGTATGCGAACACAACCATTGTTAATTATTCACTGTTAACTAAAACCTGAAATGTATATTTGCGGCCGCGAACGGGTGGTTGTCATCGGGCGATATTACTGCGCCGGCGGAAAATGATGCTTCCCAATTCTGATTAAATCTTTGTCTGTATGATGCAATCGCTGTGTGCGTGGTAAACGGTGATACATCGCCAATCAATGTATCATGGTTATTCCAAATCCCAACCACGGATAGTATATATGAAAAAGACACGCTGTGCTGTAAAAAATCATAAGAAATCCCAGCGCCAAATTGCAGGCCATCAGACGGCATGCCAATTGCGTTATGGTCATATATCGCACGTAATGTAAGGCCTATGTTATAACTGTTATATTGTATGTTTGTGCCGGCCGCAAATTGCATTCTGGATTCGGCTGTGACAGTTGGCGTATAAATATCCGCAATTAAATCGTTGGGCGAGTCTATGAATGATGCGGCGGCAAATATTGAATATCTTATTAACCCCTGTGGTTGTCTGAAACGTATTGCGATATCGCTTTGATAATTAAAGTTGTCATTAAAAAATCCTGGCGCAAATGAAACACCGACTTGTACGGGATTTGTTGGGACGCTTACCGTTGATACACGAAAAGAATATCTGGTATCAACAATAGTTGGGTTTGAAATCATCGGGCCCAAATTTTCAATATGACGAAATGCAAGGTTCGCATTATTAATACGTAAATTCCCAACGTCCGGTAATCCAACGCCCAATTTTCCCGCCACAGAATTTGTAAATCCGATTTCGGCGCGGCCGCACGGGCCTTCGGTAAAAATAAATGCATCTGTAAAATATTGATCTTGATAAATCGCCAGCTCATCAATCGCATAAACAAAGCCAAGCGTCCAGCCGGGCGCCACCGCATAATTAAATTGGCCACGAAGGCGGAAATCATAAAGACCGTTATTTGTCTCTGTCATTAATCCAAATGTTCCGTGTCCAGATGCACGGAATGCGTATCGGCCGGATTGGTATTCAAATGATTTTGCCTGTGGCAAAATCAACAGCAAATAACAAACAGCAAATAGCAAACAGCAAAGATGTTTTTCTTTCGGTGAAAATAATTTTAATGACATCATAATATATTTTTGCTCTTTGCTCTTTGCTCTTTGCTCTCTGCAAGTATTGCCGATTGCAGTTTTGCAAAAGCTTTTTCTTCAATTTGGCGTACACGTTCACGTGATATTTTATACTTTTCTGATAATTGTTCAAGTGTTAATACCGGGTCCGATAAACGCCGTGCAACTAATATCTCTCGGTCCCGGTCGGGCATAGCCGCCAAATGTTTTTTTAATAATTCGGCGCCAAGTCGCCGAAATTCCAATTGTTCCATACGGTCTTCTATGCCATCGGTTATGTCTGGCAAATTGGATAACATGTCCGGCGCATCCGAATCATCTCCCACAGGCGCATTAAGAGATAAATCACGTGCATGCATCCGCACCGCCATTGTTTCAATATCAGATTCCGGAATATTCAGATGTTCGGACAATTGTTTTAATTGTACGTCTGATAAATTATTATCCATTATCCCAAGCGCACGTTTGGCACGAGAGAGACCAAAGAATATCTTTTTCTGGTTTGCCCCGCTTCCGATTCTTACCATAGACCAGTTGTTTAATATATAATCAAAAATCTCTGCCTTTA
>WQVP01000039.1 GCA_009785765.1 Alphaproteobacteria bacterium
CAACAACTCCATGCGGCAAAGAAATCGCATGCACAGGTTGCACTTGTGCGCCGTCAAAATTAAAATGCGTCCGCAATATTGTGGTGCTTTTGGTTGTATTTGCTCTTGGATTTATGGCGTGCAGACTTTGCCCGCACAGCGGACATAACGTTGCAGTTAAATCAGAACAAGCGCCAGCCGCCGCACAACATCGTTTACAATTTGACGACAATGGATGCCTTATCATCACAAACGAGCGCATGGCACAAAGATTCACAGCACGCGGAATGGACACAGCATGTATCACTCGTGCACAAATGCGTGAATTACGTCAAGAGCGTGAAGCCAGAGAAGGCGAACGCCCACGCGGCGAGCGTCCACGTGGCCCACGGAATTAAAGAATGCGCCTATGGCGCATTTTTAGGGAACGGGAACAAAGAACAGGAATCAGGAGAGAAAAATGAAGAAGCTATTAACATTTATTTTTGCAACATTCATAACCACAGGAGCATCCGCAATGGACAGAGAAAACACAATATATATGGATTTAACGCACGGTCGTGTTGTTATTGAATTATTGCCGGACGCAGCGCCTATGCACGTGGCACAAATCAAAAGATTGGCACGTGAAGGGTTCTATGACAATATCGCATTCCACCGTGTTATCCCAGGTTTTATGGCACAGGCTGGTTGTCCACAGGGTCGTGGCACGGGCGGATCTGGCACTCGCATAGGTGCGGGTCATGAATTAAACAATATACCGCACACACGTGGAATCTTGTCTATGGCGCATGCGGGCGACGCCAATGCCGGCGACAGCCAGTTCTTTATAATGTTCGGCGATGCCCCATGGCTGGACGGAGTGCATGTGGTTTGGGGGCGTGTTGTATCAGGCATGGAATTTATTGATATGATTCGTTCGGGAAGCCATGCAAACAATGGCATGGTTGATAGCCCGGATCGTATTATCCGTATGCGTGTTGCGGCGGATGTTCAATAGGAACTAGGAACTAGTAGGGGCGCATATATGCGCCCTTTGTTTTATTCTTTGCGGACTTGACAAACTTTATTCTTGGTTTATAATAAATGCAAAAGCCAAAGGATTATTAATGAAAATTGCAATTATTGGAACCGGATACGTTGGATTGCCAAGTGGCGTTGGATTCGCTGAACTTGGGCACGATGTTATATGTGTTGATAAAGATGCGTCCAAGATAGAAAGATTAAGAAAAGGCCGAATTACGTTGTTTGAGCAAGGCCTGGAAGATTTGTTTTTAAAAAACCTTAAAACCGGACGCTTGAACTTTACCACAGACATAAGAAGCATATCGGACTCAGACGTCGTCATGATTGCGGTCGGCACCCCGCCCCACCCGGAAACGGGCCACGCAGATATGAAATATATTCATGCGGCGGCACGTGATATTGCCCCATATTTAAAAAATGCCGCAGTCGTTGCAAATAAATCCACAGTTCCGGTCGGCACAGGCGATGATGTTGAAAGGATTATAAGCCTTGCAAACCCAAAGGCAAAATTTCACGTGATATCTTTGCCTGAATTTTTACGTGAAGGTTTCGCAGTTCACGATTTCTTTAACCCAGACCGTGTTGTTGTCGGGGCAAATGCATCCCGTGGTAAAAAGTTGATGCAAGAATTATATGATTCATTTCCAAAGCCGCAAGAAATCCTTTTTACAGATCGTCGCTCTTCGGAAATGATTAAATATGCATCCAATGCATTTTTGGCTGTAAAGATTCACTATGCAAATGAAATGCAAACACTTTGCGCCAAAGTTGGTGCAAACATTTATGACGTCACAAAGGGCATGGGAATGGACAGCCGTATTGGTGCAAAATTCCTGAACCCGGGGCCTGGATACGGCGGATCATGTTTTCCAAAAGATACACTTGCGCTTGTGAACACAGCGGATTCAGTCGGAGTTAATATGTCTTTGGTAAATGCCGCAGTCAAAGGAAATGATAATCGCCAAATTGAAATGGCGCACAAGATTCTGGACACAGTAAAACATGTGCAATACCCAAACATTGGCGTTTGGGGATTGGCTTTTAAAGCCGGCACAGATGACGCACGTGAAAGCCCGGCGGTTCGCATAGTCCAAGAGATTAAGAAGCAGCGCCCACAAGTGTCCATAAGAGTCCACGACCCAAAAGCTATGAAAGAAGCATACCAGATTCTTGGCAACCATATAACATATACCCTCACTCCGTACGATGCGGCATTTAACACAGATGTACTTGCGGTATTAACAGAATGGAAAGAATTTTCAGAGGTCTCCTTGGACCGTTTGCAAATGCGTGAAAAACGTATTGTTGATTTGCGTAATATTGTGGACGCCAATTATGCAATTGAAAACGGTTTTGAGTATATCGGATTACAGTATAGAAAAATATCAAGATAAAAACCGCCGTACGGCGGTTTTTTTTATCTGGCGGAGATGAAGAGATTCGAACTCTTGATACCTTGCGGTATACTCGCTTTCCAAGCGAGCGCACTAGACCACTATGCGACATCTCCATCTTCTATGACTTCCTCTGATTCAGGTACCGATTCTTCCAAGACATCGGCGATTTCTTCGGCTGGTGCTTCGTCGGATTCAATGATTGCATCTTCAAGTTCCGCATCCAATTCACGAAGTTCAGGCGTATCAGATTTGGATTCAATGATGCCCTCTATTTCATCAGTTTTTGGCACTTGTTTATAAGTTTGTACGAATGTGTGTCGTAATTCTTCAACGTCCAATTTGCCGGATGCAATTTCACGAAGTGCGGTAACCGTCGGCTTGTCAGTTTTGACGTTATCATCAATCACAAGTTCGGCGCCACCATTAAGATCACGAACACGTTGCGATGCAAGCATCCCAAGTTCATAGCGGCTGGATACTTTTGGAAGTGCATCAGATATAGTTGTACGTGCCATAGAAATTTCCTTTGATTTTATTTTTTGCCCGCCTATAATAACGCACGGAATCGTAAAATGCAAGAAAAAGAAAATATTAAATTCATATCCCTTGGTTGCAGGCTTAATACCCTGGAAGCCGAAAAGATTAAAGCAATGCTTGAATCGGCCGGCATGCAACACGCCGTGATAATCAACACGTGCAGCGTCACCGGCGCCGCCGAAAAACAATCCCGTCAGGCCATCCGCCGTGCGGCACGTGAAAACCCGGACGCCTCTATTTTCATAACCGGATGCGCCGCCACCCGTGATAGCGATGAAATATCAAAAATTGCCGGCACCGCAAAAGTTATAACAAATGAAGATAAATTTAACTTGTCTGCGTATGGCATTGATGAAGATAAAATCGGAAATCAGAAATCAGAAATCATAAATTTTACATCACTTTCCAAAGGTTTTGTTCAAATACAATCAGGCTGTGATAATTCCTGTGCATTTTGCATAGTTTCAAAATTACGTGGCAAAAATGTTTCATTTGCCTATG
This sequence comes from Alphaproteobacteria bacterium, assembly GCA_009785765.1. Taxonomy (GTDB): domain Bacteria; phylum Pseudomonadota; class Alphaproteobacteria; order Rs-D84; family Rs-D84; genus WRKW01. The sequence goes on from WQVP01000039.1 coordinate 3,441, forward strand.
AACAAATATTGAACGATGCACATGCTTTGACTGATAATGGATATAATGAAATTGTTTTGACCGGTGTTAATATAAGCGGCTTTCGCCGAATGAGCAATGAGCAATCAGCAATTAGCAATGATTTAGTTTGGTTATGCAAAAAATTATTGAATGATTTGCCGGGTTTAAAACGGCTTCGCCTTTCGTCGCTTGACCCGGGTGTTGATTTGTCCGGTATTGTAGAGTTAATAAAATCAGAGTCACGGATATTACCCCATTTGCATTTATCCATGCAGTCTGGCAGCAATACGATTTTGCGTGCAATGGCACGAAGACATAGTGCAGACCAAGTTAGAAAATATTGTACTGGTGGCATCACTTTTTCATGGGATTTAATTTGTGGATTCCCGGGCGAGACTGATGAGCCTTTTATGGAAACGGTTGATTTAGTAAAAGAATTGCGACCTGTGCGAATTCATGCGTTTCCGTTTTCTGTCCGGCCCGGAACTCGTGCGGCAGATATGCCAAACCAAGTATCCAAAGATGTTGCACGCCGCAGAGTTAAGATTATCAATGAACTTGCACGTGAAAATATGCGCATATTTATGGAGTCGCAAATTGGAAATACTGTGTCCGTTTTAATGGAAAAAAATAACATAGGCCGTGATGAACATGATATACCTGTTCATGTGGTGGCGGCGGAAAAATCAATTATAGATGTTAAATTAATCGGGATAAATGACGATTTGGAATTTATCGGTCAAATCGGATGACACATTTCACGATTGCGATTCATAACGCATTGGAAAAATTCATCAGGCGTATTTAATACAAAACAATCACGTGATTGATGACGTATCATTCGTTGTGCACTTATGCGCATGGCCGGCACACATATTCCATCATAATGCTCAAACACTTGGCCAGTTGGACAGCGTACACATTCGCCCTCTCTGTTTATGCCATCACGTGCATCACGGATACATGGTGCGCAATTTCGTGAATCATCTATGAATCCATATCCGGAATTTACACATCTGAATTCAAAACAGCTTTCATGTTGACGCATAACGTGTTGCGCCGAATTAAATTGCGCCACAGACCAGCCTGTGCACATATTTGTCCGGCCGCATAATAATTCATCCCTTGGCACGCAATCAGTGCCAGAGGCGTTTGCCATAAATCCATCCATGCATAAAAGCATAGGTTCGCTTACCGGCCAGACGGTTGGTACGGCGGCCATTTCTTCCCAGCCCCAACGCTCTGCACGAAACATAAATTGTTGCACCCATGCACCATGTCCGGATAACGTCCAATCAGAAATACCCAAAATCATATCATGGCCTTGGCCCATGCTTTGCCCGCATGCGCTGAAACGGTCGCTTTGGAATCGTGCAATTGTTGCGTTAATTGGAATTGCATTTGGATTAATATTGCGTTCGCAAAACCCGAATGTATCACGTGTTATAGTTCCGCTGTTGCATATACGTGCGCTTGTTAATTCTGGGTGGCAAAGTCGTACGCCAACATTCGGACAAAGTCCGC
>WQVP01000040.1 GCA_009785765.1 Alphaproteobacteria bacterium
AACCGCAAAATGTTATGGCGGCGATATTTCGCGTAAGAAAAAATTACTGGAAAAACAAAAGGCTGGAAAAAAACGCCTTCGGACATTCGGGTCTGTTGAAATACCGCAAAAGGCGTTTATAGATGCACTTAAAGTGGGGGACTAGTGACAGTGTCGGTGACAGTGATTTTCTGACTCCGACACAGACACAGACACCGACACGGACACAAAAAAATGACACACCAATTTTATTTTTCGCCGCATATTTTGGACAATCTTATCATTCCGAAAACTGGATTTGACGTGGTCCAAGACATCGCAGAGCCACGGCTTCGTATGTATATAACTGCGCGCGGCATCAAAACTTTCTTTGTTCGGAAAAGGGTAAACGGCCGTGATACAAGAATTATTATCGGCAAATATCCAAAAATGAATATTGATGATGCACGTGCAAAAGTTCCAAGCGTCATAGCCGCCGCAAGCGTGCCACGAAAGGTTCGCCGGAAAAAAATTACATTTGGCGATTTTGCAAACTTTTTTGTTGCGACAAAAATAAAGCGTACTCCTCAATCAACCGCAAAACTTAAACGTGCGATTGCCCGTATGTGGGCGCCTATTGCCGACATAACAATTGACAGGGTAAGTGTGAATGATATTATTTCAATTCACGAATCCATTGCCACCGAAAGCGGCGTGCCAACCGCAAACCGCATGCGTGAAATTATGTCTGGAATTTTCAAACACGCAATAGATATGGGGTATCGTCAAAAGAACCCGGTTATAGACGTTCCAAAATTCAAAGAAGAAAGAAAGCCCAGGCTTTTGACGTCATCCGGGATTCGCCGAATACACCATGCGATAAAGACGGAAAAAAATCCTTTGTTTCGTGATGCTTTTCTTATGCTTATATATGGATTTGAGACCAAGTCCAAAATTTTCAAAATGTCTTGGCGTGATTTGAATTTAAATGGAAATACTTGGGCAAAGCGTCCGCTTTCAAACAAGGCGGTGGATTTATTGCGTGAAATCCCAGAGACAAGCAAATGGGTGTTTCCGCACTGGGGTCATCATCTAACAGACCCAAGGCAGGCATGGCAAAAAGTTATGGAGCGTGCAAAAACGCCCGGCACAACAATGTCGGACGTGCATAAATTTATAACAAGACGCCTTGAATGGAGCGCAGATAAATATCAGCTGCGTGAAAATATGAACACTGTCTTGACAGAACTTTTGTGATTTGTCAATACTGTGTAAATTTATTTGACAATGGTATCCAAAAAATGCTATTCTTTCCAAAGTCGTCCGCTGAGTCAGGGGCGAAAAAAATTAATAGGCGTGCTCAAATAGTTGGGCGCCGCCGCAACAAAGGAAAATAAAATGACTACTTTTGAACAAGTTCGCGACGTAATTGTGGATAAGCTTGGTGTTGATCCTGTAAAGGTTACAGATAATGCATCTTTTGTAAATGACTTGGGCGCAGACTCTTTGGACGTTGTTGAATTCGTCATGGACGTAGAGTCTAAATTCGGAATCACAATTCCAGACGAACAAGCGGGCAAATTGGTTACCGTTGGCGATGCTGTTAAATATATTGACAGCCTTAAAGCCTCTGCACCAAAAAAAGCTTAATAATCAAAAGGCATTAGGCATTAGGCACCGGGCACTAGTAATAGTGCCCGGTTCTTTTATTGCATTATTTATATATATATAGTATTATCTTTTTAGTTGTTAATGCCTAGTGCCCGGTGCCTAGTGCCTTTTACAAAGGATTTTATATGTCAAAACGCAGAGTTGTTATAACAGGTATTGGAATGGTTGCGCCATTTGGTGCGGGCGCAGAGAATAATTGGAAATCAGTTTTGGCCGGCCAAAGCGGAATTGTAAAACTTGAAGGTGAAGATTTTGATGACATCGCATGTCAAATCGCAGCGCCTGCAAATTACAGCGCAGACGAAATTGTTGACCCAAAAGAACAACGCCGCATAGACAGATACATAGTGCACGCACTTTGTGCGTCTGACGAAGCGATTAAAGATTCTGGCCTTGACCTTTCAAAGGTTAATCTTGATAAAGCAGGCGTATTAATTGGTACCGGCATCGGCGGAATTAAAACAATTGACGATGCATCCAAAGAGTTGGTAATTGGTGGCCCGCGCAGAGTATCTCCGTTTATGGTTCCAGGTGCAATTCCGAATATGGCATCCGGATTTGTATCTATGAAGTATGGATTCAAGGGACCTAATACTGTTATATGCACGGCTTGTGCGGCGGGCACTCATGCGATTGGTGATTCGGCACGTATGATACAATATGGTGATGCCGATATTATGATAGCGGGCGGCGCCGAAGCCGGAATTTGCAGACTTGGCATGGCGGGATTTTCCGCAATGCGTGCCATGTCCACACGTAATGATGACCCGACGAAAGCGATGCGCCCATGGGACAAAGGGCGTGATGGATTCGTCATGGGCGAGGGATCCGGCATAGTTATCTTGGAAGAATACGAACACGCAAAGGCACGTGGCGCAAAAATATATGCAGAGGTTGCGGGCTTTGGAATGTCGGCCGATGCGCACCATATGACTGCACCCGCACCAGAGGGCGCCGGCGCATACAGCGCAATGAAAAAAGCGCTTGCGGATGCAGGCATTAATCCGATGGATGTTGATTATATAAATGCACATGGAACAAGCACGCCGTTAAACGACCCGAATGAATTATTTGCGGTGCGTAAACTTTGCGGAGATAATCTTTCTATGTCATCAACGAAATCTTGCACGGGGCATTTGCTTGGTGCGGCGGGTGCCATAGAGGCCATCTTTACAGCGCTTTCAATTCGTGATCAAATTGTTCCACCGACAATTAATTTGGATGACCCAGAAGATGACGTCGGTAATTTTGATTTAGTTCCACACAAAGCAAAAGAGCGGACGGTTAACGTTGCTATGTCAAATTCATTTGGATTTGGTGGCACGAATGCGGCCATAGTTCTTAAAAAGGTTGAATAATGAACAAGGTTATAATAAATAAAAAGCGTTGTGATATATCGCCTGCGTGCGGTGGCATAGAAGTTTGTCCAACAGGTGCAATATATTGGGATGATGCAAATTCCGACATAGGAATTGATAATTCAAAGTGTATCGGTTGTGGACAATGTGAAAACGCATGTCCTGTCAAAGTTATTCGCCTTGCAAAGACTGTCGCTGACGAAGAACGCATACAAAAAGAAATAGACGAAGATACAACAACTGGATTACGGGTTGACCGTTATGGCGCAGACTTTGTTGATACAAAAGAGTCCCAGAGCCCATTGACGGAAATAATGCCTATTGGATTAACTGTTGTGGAACTTAATAATGAAGAATCTATTAATTGTCTTTTGATGTCAATTCCGATGCATGAACTATTCCAAGGCGAATGGAGGCATGTAAAGACTATGAATCCGTCGGATGAATTATTGTTTGGTCTTGACGTATCCAAATTGCCTGCGCTGGTTTTATTCAAAGATGGTCAAAAGGTTGGAAAAATAGAAGGCTTTTTTGAAAACAGTGAATCAGAAATTGCATTGTTAAAGAAAAAGATAAGCGAAGTTATATAATGAAAAAACGCAAACAAAAAACAGTTCATAAGTCGCCATTTTATATCCGGGGTCATCGTGCGGGTCTGGTCATCATCGCCGTGTGGGTTGTTGCTGGTGCTTTGATTGCCGGTTGGCATTATGGGTTGCGTTCGGGTGTGCGTGCGGATACAACAATTACCGTTCAATCCGGTGCAAGCGTTATAAGCGTCGCCCGTGAATTACGCAATCGTGAACTGATTTCATCAACTCATGTATTCCGTGTGGCGGTCCGGCTTAACGGTGGCATAGTGCAACGTGGGCTATATGACATACCACGTGGTTCAGGCACTTGGGCGATTGCTCGTAAATTGGCAAATGGCCGTGTTGCAACAACAACTATTGTTATCCCAGAGGGCAAAACAGTTCGGCAAATTGTTGCGATACTTGAACGCAATCCATATTTAACGGGTGTCGCATGCCCAACTATGTGCCCAGAGGACGGGATGCTTTTTCCGGATACATATCGTGTGGCACGTGGTACATCACGTGCAGCGGTCATAGATTTAATGCGCCGCACTATGGACGATGTTAAAAGACAAAAAGAAAGAAATATAAGGAACGGATTTCCGGCGCCATTATATGATTGGCATGATGTTATAAATCTTGCGGCAATTGTACAACGTGAAACATCTATTCCGGCCGAAATGCCAAAGGTGGCGGGTGTGTTTATAAACAGGCTTCGCACCAATATGCGATTACAGGCTGATCCGACGGTTGTATATTTTATAACAGACGGACTGGGTGATATGCAGGGCCGGCCATTGCTTCGTCGTCATTTGCAAACACCGCATCCATTTAACACATATACAAATCGTGGGCTTCCGCCACATGCGATTGCAAATCCTGGACGTGCCGCAATTGCCGCCGTGTTAAATTATAAAAATCATGAATATATATTCTTTGTCGCAGATGGTACAGGCGGCCATATTTTCAGCCGAACGTACGCAGAGCATAGACAGCGCCACCAAGAATGGCGGGTTATACGTGCGGAAATCAGAGCAGGCACACGTAATTAAAAATTAAGAATTGTAATTTTTAATTCTTAATTCTTCATTAAGAATTCATACCCAGTGCAAACACGTTATCTCTATTATAAAATCATAAGGTCTACAAAAAAAGGAGAGACTTTATGAGAATCACTAAAATACTTTTAACATCCGCCATCGCAATTGGATTGGTTGCCACAGCTGACGCAGCACCGGCAAGACCGGCCGCA
>WQVP01000041.1 GCA_009785765.1 Alphaproteobacteria bacterium
ACGCCTGCGGGCGCGTGCAACGCGCCCCTACAAAACGAAAAAATCATAAATGATCTAAACAATGGGGCAAAAAATATTCTGCCGGCGGAAAGTGTGTTATTACATTTTTGGGCAAAACGTTTTACAGAAATGGCTCCGTTTATTGCGGCGCTTTGCGCCGAGGTAAAAGGTAAGAGGTCAGAGGTCAGAGGTGATGAACAAGTTGGAATAGAAATACCATTGCATGGTGAAATTGCCGGTCGTAAAATATACGCACGTGCGGACGCAGTTGTCGCTGATACTGTGATTGATATAAAGACCGGCGCAGTGCCCACAAAATCTCGCTTGATGGACGGCAATATGCCACAGTTGCCACTTTCTGTGTATATGTTGCAACGTAGGGGCGCATTGCACGCGCCCGCGGGCGTATGCAATACGCCCCTACAAGGGAAATTTTTGCAATTAAAAAACAGCGATTGCAAATGGGTTGAATACAGCGGCGATGAATTGCAAAGCATGATTGATGCGGCCGTGCAAAAAACACGTGAATTAATCGGGCAATATACAAGCGATGGCGCCAAATATGAATGGCGTGAAGATACGGATGCAAAGTACAAAGGCTATGATGACTTGGCAAGGAAGTAAAATTGATTGACCCGTCTCGCCATAGGCGAAGCCGAGGCGGATGCGGGCGCTTACTTGCAATTCGTACAGGTCATGTATTGATATTATTTCAATTCCAAAATAACACCCAAGTGATCAGTTGGTTTATCTGTTGTGCGTGGCACAATTGAAATATCAGAGTGTTTTAAAAGCGGCCGTGCGGCATGATTTACCAAAAAATAATCCAGGCGAAGCCCTCTGTTTTTTTCAATACTGCCCCCACGATACCCAATCCATGTCCATGCATCATTTTTATCCGGATGAAAATGTCTGTATGTATCAACCCATCCCGCATCCAACCATTCATTCATAATTTTGCGTGCGGCCGGCGCAGAAATTGAAGAGCCTTTATACTGGTCCACATTCCAAACATCTCGGTCAAGAATTGCAACATTAAAATCTCCGCCAAGTATTACTGGTTCTTCGGAGTTAAGAAGAGGCGCAATATATTTTGTAAAATGGTTCATCCAGTCCAGTTTTATTTTGAACTTTGGTGAATCCTCTGCCTCGCCGCTTGGCATGTATACATTTATTATGCGAATGCGTCCATCAATTACGGCCTCTATCATTCGGGCGCCATGGTCCTCTGTGCCTGGAAGACCCCGTGATACATCTTCCACAGAATATTTGGACATAATCGCAACACCATTCCAAGACTTTTGTCCGTATGTTTTTATATTATACCCAAGATGCTCAAAGAATATATGCGGAAACACCTGGTCTTCACATTTTAATTCTTGGATTAAAATAACATCAGGATTTAATTCTTTTATGGTGTCAAGCATACATTCAGCGTGCGCCCGGACGCTGTTGATGTTCAGAGTTAGTATTTTCATTTGCGAACTCCGTGAATCGTGAATCGTAAATCGTGGATGCTGTTTGTCGTTTTGCGACTTATGATTCACGTCTTACGATTTACGAAATTATTGATTTTCATTTTTCTGTAATATATAATACCGCCGACAAAAAATAAAAACAACAGGATTTTAAAATGAATATGTATAAATTATTGGAACAGGCTGTGGACAAATGGCCAAACGAAACATTCATCGTACGCGAAGGAATTAAGTACAAGGATTTCCTTCCAATGGTGCGTGCACGGGCAACAACTTTGCAAAACCTTGGCGTTAAAAAAGATACAGTTGTTGGCGTTTTGTCTCATAATATATTGGAATTTCCATTAACGCTTTTTGCAGTTTGGTATTTGGGTGGGCGTGTTCTTTTGCTTGATACAAATCTGACTCCGTTTGAATATGACAATATGACAAAATTAACCGGATGTGAATTGGTTGTTGCGCAAAAGTCTTTTGTTTATAATTCGGCAAAATATAAATTTCACGATATAGAGGCGGCGGACGGCGCAACAGATTCCGCTTTGAAACCAGCCGACGTAGAATCAACAGACGTTGCAACATTATCATTTACATCTGGGTCCACAGACACTCCGAAAATCGTACCATTAACACACTTTAATTTAACAGAGTGCAGCGCATCATTATCAGACATGAAAGAGTTTATAACAAAGGGTGAAATACTTTATGGGTTTTTGCCGCTTTATCATATCTTTGGATTTGCGATTGGAATGCTGGCCACGCTTAACTTTGGTGCTGGCGTTTTATTACAGCCAACAACAAATCCAACGGCAATCATGGATGACTTTAAAAGATTCCAACCACATATTATTCCGGCCGTGCCACGCGTGTTTGAGTTATTACGTAATAAAATTATTTTGGGCATGAAAGAAAAGAAAAAATATTGGATTGCAGCGCCGGTATTAAAATATAACAAATTGTTTACGGCCATAGGACTTGGGTTTTTGGTGCGTAAAATACGTGGCCAAGTGCACCAAGTTTTTGGCGGTCGTGCACGCATATTAATCGCAGGCGGCGCCGCAACAAAACCAGAGGTAGAGAATTTTTACCAAGACCTGGGCTTTTCGTTTATCCAAGGATACGGATTAACAGAAACCGTCGGGCCTATTTGTATTTCATACCCGGGCCCACAAAGATTGCCGTTTTCAATGGGCGCAACCATCACAAACAACGAATTTGAAATTCGTGATAAAAACGAAGACGGTATAGGCACGCTTTGGGTGCGTGGCCACCAAGTGTTTGATGGATACCTGAACAATCCGGATGCAAATAACGAAGTGTTTGACGCAAAAGGATGGTTTAATACGGGCGATTTAGTGTCATTGGATGCAAATGGCGAGCTTCGTTTTCGTGGTCGTAAAAAACAAATTATTGTTTTGGACAGCGGAAAAAACGTATACCCGGACGAGCTTGAAGGTCTTTTCATAGAAATTCCAGGCGTGAATAACGTTGCTGTTTTTGAGCATAAAATCAAAAAAGACAAAACTGTTATTTATGGCGTATTTTCTGTTGATAAAGACATGACTTTGGAGATGTTGTCCCGTGCAATTGCGGATGCAAATAAACAAGTTGCGTCATATAAATGGTGCACACATTTTGCGATGACGAACGATGTGTTGCCACTTACCAGCACACAAAAGGTAAAACATCACGTTGTTCGTGAAAAATTAATAGCCGGAGAATATCCGATGCGGAAAGATTAAAAAATCCCCGAAAGGGGATTTTTTTAATGAGTAATGAGTAATGAATAGTGAATAATTGTGGTGTCGTCCGCCGGTGCATTGGTTAATTCCCCTTTCCTTGGGAAGGGGTGGCGGGCGAAGCCCGACGGGGTAGGGGTAATAGGCAAACGACCACAACTATTTACCAACTACCAATTACTATTTATTCTCTTGCATGATAATTAAAGAATGGTTTATACTTACCCCATGAAACCCGCAGAATCCGAGTGAATAAACACACAATGAGCATCGTTGCAAGATGCGAATTGATGTGTGCGTCACAAGGATACGGCGGTCCACGCATAAAAGTATCAACAATGACCAAACCCGCAGAACTCTACACACACACACACACACACACACACACAAGTAAAGCACTCGTGGCGGGTGGCGTGATGAAACGCATCGCCGGATTTTTTACAGTATTATTCTTTGCGGCATTTGTTTCTATTTCTTCTTATGCTTGTCCGGCTGTACCCGGGACATCTCATACACCGAATAATCCGCCGACATGTTCTGTGGGCTCTGGCGTGACATTGACCAGTGCGCATGGCACATTCAGATTCCAAACAAATTGTAATGCGTGCAGCGGTGGTACGCCGCATTGGCACACTGGTCAAAATGGATGCCGTCAATGTACAACAAATGCGCATTGCCCGGGTGCACAGACTTGTAATGCATCTGGGAATTGTATAACGCCTTGTATTCCATCTTGTTTGGGTGGATGTTGCGACTTTGGGCAATCGGATGGATGCGGCGGATTTTGTCATGGACTTTCATGTAACACAGGACTCTCTTGCAATCACAGTACATGCATGTGTGAAAGTGATGGCCCGTGTATAGAAGAACCGTGTTGTTTTACAGGCCATTGTGTATGTCGGTGCGAAAATAATTGGTGCCAAGGCGTGGACGAACATTTTTGTCCGGGTATGGGCTGTGTCCCATGGTGGATAAGTTGTTTATAAATAATAGAATAAAAAAATCCCGCACTGCGGGATTTTTTAAAACTCTTTTACAAGGTTATCGTTAATTATTTGTTCTTTATGCATCTTTCTTTGAATGTTTGTTTGGTGGAATCTTTTTTCATATTTATCAATCATAGTACAATAAAGCGCAGGGCTTGCCTTAAACGCATCGCGCATACGCAGCCATTCTTTTTGTCCTTTTAAATTATCAACAAAATATTCTGCGAATCCTTTGTTATAACGTGCAAGCGTGAAAAAGCCACCGGTAAGATCCGTCACAGATGTTATTGAGTTTTCATATTGCATAAGGATTTTATGGTCTGCAGATGTAAACATTATTTGTCCTTTTTTAATTTTATGTGCTTATTATATACAATAAATATGATTTGTCAAGTTGATTTGATTAATAATTAATAATGAAAAATGAATAATTGTGGTGTCGGCGTTGCCGGTGTCCATTGCGCCGCAGGCTTTAATGTGCGCAAAGCGCACATCTGCTGCGCAGCAGTGGATCCCCGTCTTCACGGGGATGACGAAGGGCGGAATTATATGTCGTAGACTATCTTAACGCTTCCCTAGATTAAAAGGGGATAAAATGACCGC
>WQVP01000042.1 GCA_009785765.1 Alphaproteobacteria bacterium
GACTCGTGCATGGGATAGGCGTTCGCAAAGTTGGGGCGTATGCGGATCGGGCGACCAGATTAATTGCAATGGCGGCTTTATCGCTGTGAATAATCAAACGTCTGCATCCGGCATGCAATTCCGTCATTGTATCCCGGTTGGTGCGCTTACTGGGGCATGTACTGATGCCGGGCGGGTTAATATATGTAATTTGCCAAATGGTCGTGCGCAACAATTTTGTGAAAATGGGTTTTGGGGTCAATGCACCGTACAGCGCATGTGCGATGCCGGGTTCACTGTGGGCGAGAGCCGTGATATATTCACAGTCATAGACGGAGCGGACCGCCGCACATCAACGTTTGATTGTATTCGGAATTAATAAAAAACGCCCATCGGGCGTTTTTTTAGTAAATAGTAAATAGTAAGTAGTAAGTAGTTGTGGTCATTTACCAATTACCAATCACCAATTACTATTTACCTTCGTTCTGTTTCCCGGAAAGTGTTTTGTAATTTTGTTCTGATTGCGCCAATACTTGTTTTAACACATCCGCCAACTGTTGATTGATTTTAAGTGCTTCTTGGGCCTCTGGCGTTTTAAGTTTTTCGGCCAAATTTCGCGCCTCTTTGACAAGTTTTTTATTTCGTTTGTTGTTGCTAAACCACCGCACAGCAAGTAAAGCAGAAGCAATTTTAATAAACCATTTTGATGCCAATAAATATGCGCTTGGTGGAATGTCTGTTTTGTACATGGTTAAAAGCGCAGCCGCCACCGCAGAAAAAGAAAATGCGACAGTTATATTTAATACTTTTCTGCTTTGGTTAAGCTGTTTAATGCTTGTGTCATAATTGGGAAGTTCAACGGGTATAGTTTTAATCTCGGCCGCAAATTCTTTATTATGTTTGTCAAAATTTTCCAAAGCCCATGCAAGCTCTTCGGTGTGTTCAACGGTGTATATAGATTTATGCTTGTTGAATGCCATTTGTGCGTCAAGGTTGGCCTGGGCAGTTTTTGATATGAATGGCACGGCCAAAAGATCCACAAGTGGGTTATGGTTTTCGCTTTGTTTTATTTTGTATCCAATTCCGACTATGGGTGGTGGGCTTTCTGGATTTTTGTTTTTGGTCATTTAAAAATTCCTTTTGCCAAAGTTTAATGCATAAAAATATTTTGTCAATATAATTTTTCTTGCAATCTTATAATTATATGTATATAATCATCGCACGGTTTCGGCCGAATAACACATCCGTTTGCAAAGTTTATGTCCCATTTGGGTTTTGCGCAACGGAGAGGATAAACATAAACGCATCCGCCTTCGCTGCGCTACGGCGCAACTTATCGTGAAATTTGATGCGACCTTTAAAGGAGCAAACTATGGCATTGCCAAAATTTACCATGAAACAATTGATGGAAGCTGGCGTTCATTTCGGACACCACACTCGTCGTTGGAACCCACAAATGACACCATACGTATATGGTATCAAAGATAAAATCCATATTATTAATTTAAATAAAACTGCGCCGCTTTTACATAATGCGTTGGTTGCGTTGGAAGCTGTTGCGGCGGCGGGCGGAAAGATTCTTTTCGTTGCGACAAAACACCAAGCCAAAGACATTGTTAAAGATGCGGCCGAACGCTGTGGTCAATTCTATGTTAATCATCGCTGGCTGGGCGGAATGATGACGAATTGGCAAACTGTATCTCAGAGTATACGTCGTTTGAAAAAAATGGAAACAGACGTTGAAAATGCCGAAAAATTGGGTCTTACCAAAAAAGAAGTTCTTAACATGACACGTGAAATTGAAAAACTGCGTGATGTATTTGGCGGAATTTTGGAAATGCACGGCACGCCGCAGGCAATTATTGTTATTGACGTACCACGTGAATATAACGCAGTTTTGGAAGCTAAAAACCTGGACATGCCGATAATTGGTATTTGTGATACGAATGCAAATCCAGAGCTTATCAACTATCCGATTCCGGGTAATGATGATGCTGCACGTGCGATAGGTCTTTATTGTGATTTGTTCGTAGACGCTATTTTATCAGGAATTGAGAAACGTCTTGGCGGAACTGCTGCACGTAAAATAACCGAAGATGTGGCGCTTACCGATGCGGATGCAATTGAAGAAAAAGCAATTGCGCGCGAGGCACGTGAAAAATCCAAAGCAAGCGAAGCCAAAGCCGTCAAACGCGACAAAGCCGAAGCGAAAATTGAAGAAATTATAGAATCGTGATTCGTGAATCGTAAATCGTGAATCGCAAAACGACATAATGTTATCTTGCGACTTACGATTTACGACTTACGATTTACGGTTTTCGACCAAAGGAAGAAAACAAAATGATTACAGCAAAATTGATAAGCGAATTACGTGAAATGACGTCCGCCGGAATGATGGACTGTAAAGAAGCATTAACAGAAAACAATGGCGATTTACAATTGGCCGCTGATTGGCTTCGCCAAAAGGGCATTGTAAAGGCCGCAAAAAAAGCTGACCGTGTTGCGGCCGCTGGACTTGTATCTGCGAAAAAATCTGAATGCGGTAAAAACGGCGTTATCGTTGAATTAAACGTTGAAACAGACTTTGTTGCAAAGAATGAAAAATTCCAAAAATTGGTGTCTGATGCAACGGACAAAGCGCTTGAATTCTCGGGCGACTTTGACGCAGTTGTTGCAGCCATGGACTCTGACGTTAAAAACGCAATCGCAACAATCGGCGAAAATATGGGCATTCGCCGCATCAAACATTTGACCGGCGACTATGTTGCAACTTATGTTCATAATCAAATGGTTCCGGGTATGGGTCAAATCGGCGTTGTTGTTGCATTGAACGGAGACTTGGACAAAGCCACCGAAATGGGGCCGAAAATCGCAATGCATATTGCGGCTACGAAACCAGAATTTGCAACGGTTGCAGACGTTGATCCGGCCGCAGCGGACCGCGAAACCAAAGTATTCGTTGAAAGCGGCAAAACAGAAGGCAAGCCAGCCGAAGTCGCCGAAAAAATGATTGCCGGAAACCTTAAAAAATGGTACGGGGAATCTGTATTGGTTGAACAGCCATTCGTAATGGAACCGGGTAAAACCGTTGGTCAAATTTTGGAAGAGTCAGGATTGGCTTTGGCCGGATTTGCGTATTACGTACTTGGAAGCGGAATAGAAAAGGGCGAAGACAACCTGGCCGACGAAGTTGCCAAGATGTTGAAATAAAAATCGCCCGCATGGGCGATTTTTTAATGAATAATTAATAGTTAATAATTAATAATAAATGTGTGCGCAAAGCGCACGACCACAATTATTCATTAATCATTATTCATTATTAATTATAATTATGTTATAATAATAAAAAAGGAAAAACTATGACTGAAAAACTTTTTGAAATGCTACAAGCCAGAGGCTTTGTAAAGGATATAACGCATGCGGATGAAATTCGTGCGGCATTAAACTCTGATAAAAAAATTACGTTTTACGTTGGGCTTGACCCGACGGCGGATTCTCTGCACATCGGGCATTTCTTTGCGCTGCGAATGCTTCGTCATATTCAAAATGCTGGGCATCGTGGAATCGTTATCATAGGCGGCGCAACCGCTATGATTGGCGATCCGTCTGGTCGGTCTGATATGCGTACAATGATTACGCCGGAACAAATAAAGCACAATATCGCAGAGGTGCGGAAATTGGCCGAACGCTTTGTTTTGCCGGATACAATAATCCTTGATAATGCCGAATGGTTGAACAAATTTAACTATGTGGATTTCCTTCGCCTTGTTTGTGTGCACTTTAATATGAATACAATGCTGGCTGCAGATGCGTATAAAAAGCGTCGTGAAGAAGGCGGTCTGACATTTCTTGAAATGGGATACATGCCGATGCAGGCCTTTGACTTTGTGCATCTTAATAAAGAGCATGACTGTGTTTTGCAAATCGGTGGGTCCGACCAATGGGGCAATATCGTCGCCGGCGTGGAATTATACAGAAAGATGAATATTGGTAATCCAGATGCGGGACATTTATGGGGTATGACGGCGCCGCTGCTTATGACAACAGATGGCGAGAAAATGGGAAAAACTGCCAAAGGCGCAATCTGGGTGGCAAGCGACCGAACAACTCCGTATGATTTTTACCAATACTTTTACAATACTATGGACGCTGATTGTAAATTGCTTTTGGCATTGTTCACAGACATTCCGATGGATGAAATTGACGCAATAATTGCGGATGATATTGTTTTGGCAAAAAAACGTATGGCGTTTGAAGTGACAAAGTTGATTCACGGCGAAGCCATTGCAAACGACGTTGTCGGAGGTCGTGATAGTGCTGCGATTCCAACGATTGAATTAGAGCCGAAAAATGCCACGCTTGTTGTAAGTATTTTGGTGGATGCAAAAATATTCTCGTCAAAAAGCGAAGCACGTCGCACAATTGAACAAGGTGGTCTGAAAATGAATGACGTTATCGTTGATAATGCTGACCTTGCAATTATTACGACTGGCGAATATATGTTTCAAAAAGGTAAAAAGACGTTTTTGAAAGTTATTATAAAATAGTTTTATACCTCATTCCGGATTATTGCCGAAGGGCAATAAATCCGGAATCCAGGTTAATAAAACCATTTGCTTATTACCTGGATTCCCGTGTTCCGTCCCTTCGGCCGGCCACGGGAATGACGGTGTGAGAATTATAGAGACTAAATGAAAAAAATAATTTTTTATTCTTTATTTTTTATTCTTTATTCGGCAGACGCCGTTGCCAACACTGCTGCAAA
>WQVP01000043.1 GCA_009785765.1 Alphaproteobacteria bacterium
CAGTAATTTTTTTTTACGCGAATTAGCGCTGCCATTTCATTTTGCGGTTACGTCTTTACGGAATGCGGAAATGGTTTTATGTGCAATAATTTTTCCACCAATTGCCGCCTGCAGAGGGATTTTAAATTGATGCTTTGGAATTAAGTCTTTTAATTTTTCAACAATCTGACGGCCACGGTTCATAGCAAAAGATTTATGACAAAGGAATGATAAAGGTTCTACGACTTCTTCGTTAACCAGCACTGATACTTTTACAAGGTCCGCTGATTCATACCCGGACAAAGTATAATCAAAACTGGCATAGCCCGACGTCAAAGATTTAACACGATCATAAAAATCAAATACGATTTCAGAAAGCGGAAGCTTGTACGTTAAAACCGCCCTATTTCCTATGTATGACATATTTTCTTGGATACCACGGCGTTCAATACAAAGCGCCATAATGCCGCCCAAATATTCATCTGGCAACATCATTGTTGCACGAACCCAAGGTTCGGCCATGCTTTCAATTTGTGTTACATCTGGCATGTCGGCCGGGTTTTCAAGATCAATCACTTCACCGTTTCGCATGGTTAATTTATACAAAACCGACGGTACTGTATTTATAAGGTTAAGATTGAATTCACGTGAAAGACGCTCTGATATAATTTCCATATGAAGCAATCCCAAAAAACCACAACGAAGACCAAAGCCAAGCGCACTTGATTTTTCAATTGTAAAAACAAATGATGCGTCATTCAGTGCCAATTTTTCGGCCGATTCACGCAGCACTGGGTAATCCTGTGCCTCTACGGGAAAGAATGACGAAAAGACCACGGGCACAGATGGTTTAAAGCCTGGCAATACATCAACATTTGAATTTAGCGAACAAATCGTATCTCCAACTTTGCAATCATGGATTGTTTTCATACCGGTTATAATAAATCCAACTTCGCCGGTGGAAAGTTCATCTGCGTTTTCCATTTTCGGCGTAAAGTATCCAATTTTATCCGCAGTGTATTCGGCGCCCGTTGCCATGAATCTTATCTTTTGACCACGGCGCAAAGTACCGTCCACAACACGCACCAAAATAACAACACCCAAATATGAATCATACCAAGAATCAACCAAAAGTGCACGGGTTGGTGCGGATGCATCACCATGTGGCGGCGGCAGATTATTAACAATTGATTCCAAAAGTTCAGGCACGCCGGCGCCGGTTTTACCCGACACACAAAGCGCATCCTCTGCACCTATGCCGATAACGTCTTCTATTTGTTTGCGTGCGTTTTCAACGTCGCTTGACGGAAGATCAATTTTATTCAGTACAGGCTGGATTTCCAAGTCATTATCAATGGCCAAATATGCATTCGCAAGGGTTTGAGCCTGGACACCCTGGGTTGCATCAACCAATAATAATGCACCTTCGCATGCGGCCATAGACCGGGATACTTCATAAGTAAAATCTACGTGCCCAGGCGTATCCATTAAATTTAATTGATAAGTCTCTCCGTTTTTGGCCTTGTATGAAAGGCGTACAGTTTGCGCCTTTATCGTGATTCCACGCTCACGTTCAATATCCATGCTGTCCAAGACCTGGGTCTTCATTTCACGTGCTTCAAGACCGCCGGTATATTCAATTATACGATCGGACAAAGTTGATTTACCATGGTCAATATGGGCGATAATTGCAAAGTTTCTTATATTTTTCTGAGACATTTTTTACCTTTAAATACGCAGGACAGATTGCCGCATTTTAACATGGAATCTAAAAATTGCAAGCGGGGATTTTTATTCTCTGGAATAGACCATCAACAAACTGTCAACCCGGCGAAGGCCGGGCCAGGGTCTATAAAAATTTAGAGTTTGTTGACACCCTGTTTTTTAAGACCCACTCCGGCCTATGCCGGAGTGACAGCTTGTGGGAAATTTGTGAAACAAAAATCCGGCATTTGCCGGATTTTTTATATTTCTTGGAACCTTGGAATGCCATCAACCAGTTCATTCCACATGGTTGCCGGCCGAACCCAAACTGTATCAGCCGCATATTTATCGTTCAAACAAGCAGTGCCATACGTCGCACGATATATAACCAGGCCTTCTTTGGTTTCCGTATGTACACCCATGGCAATTACTTCGTAAATATTGCCTTTATAATGTTTATATTTCGCACCGACTTTAACCATTATAAATCCCCTTTGATATTATTTAAAAGTTCGTCAATACGGTTTGCTTTTTCCAGCGTATCGTCATAAATAAATCTGATATTCGGCACGTATTTTTGTTCAATTTTTTGCGCCATGTGAAATCGTACCATCGGTGTAATTTCGTCCAAGCGTTTTTGTGTTTGATCTATTACCCCCCTCGGCGCCGCTGGCGCCACCCCCCCAAGGGTGGGAATTGAAACATGATAAAACAATTTGATAAAACCAACGCCGTCCACAACATCGGAAATAGACACACGTGCAACAATCGCATCATCCCGAAATTCGGTTAATAAAATTTCCGCAACCGCACGCTGAATATTTGATGCGATGCGAGACGATCGGTTATTATTGCGTTTTTGTTTTTGCATTTTATTTACTTTTGACCACTGTGCCTGCGACGCTTTCTATGGATTCCATCACATCCCAAAGGCGCAAAATCCTTGTCGTTGTCTCTGGATTTGGAATCGCTTTTTCCAAACCCTTTAATTCTTTTTTACATGCGCCGTAAAAATTCATAACTTCGGCATGTGTCATTTTAAGGATGTACATAGACTCTTCCGCCTTTGGAAATGGGATTTCATTATCAACCGGAAATGGCTTTGGCTTTTTGCTTTCCTCATGATGTCTTTGTGCGATGCCTTTGATTATTCTTTTGCTTTCTTCGGAAAGTTCAAATTTTTTCTTTTTTGGCGGCATTATATTTCTCTTTTCGTTGCCTCTCTCTGATTTTTATTATATATACGCAATTTAAGAATTGCAAGCCGTAATCCGTTGACCATAGTCAGTAATTTTTTATTTTTAACTTTTATTTTATAAAATCCTCTATATAATACGAACCACAAACACGAACCACGAACACGATTTATGAAAAGATTACAACACCACTTACTTGCCAAATGTGATACGCCTGCGGCGCTTTGGATTATATTTATTCTTACCATTATGGAATCTATATTCCTTTTTATTCCGCCAGAGGTTTATATGACACCGACGATTGTCGCCAACAAGAAAAAGGCCGTGCCGGTCGTTCTTGTCACTGCGCTTGGGTCCCTTGTCGGCGGAATTTTGGCTTATCTTATTGGTATGTTTTTATTTGCAACGGTTGGCTCTTGGATTATTGAAACATTCCTGTCGTGGGAAATGTTTGAGCATGCACAGTATCTGTTTGCGAAACACGGCTTGTTCATTATATTCCTGGCGGCATTTACGCCCGTGCCATATAAATTATTAACGATTGTAGCGGGATTTTTGGCGTTCAATCCATTGCTTTATTTCGCAGGAACGGCGGTGTTCCGCACGATGCGGTTTGCGGTACTTGGTGCGATCATCTGGCGCTTTCAAGAGCAAGCCAATTACATGGTAAAACGATTCTTTTGGCCACTGGCGATACTTGGCATCCTTGCCGCCGGATTTGGTGTTATCTTGATGAAGTTTATATAAAATACTTGCACTGACACTCACACTGCCACTATAATAATTTTATGGAAAAAAGGAACGTTATATCTTTCGCAAATGTTGCAGCACGTTATGACGGCGGGCCGGAAATAATTTCGGACGTATCTTTTAATATATCATCGCATTCTTTTTATTTTTTAACAGGGGCATCGGGCGCAGGTAAAACCACATTGCTTCGCCTTATATATCAATTGCATAAACCGTCCCGAGGGCAAATAAAGATGTTCGGACAAAATACGGCCGGCATTTCGCGCGATGAAATCGCAAATATTCGGCGCAAAATGGCAATTGTATTCCAAGAATATTCACTTATATCACACCTGTCGGTTTATGATAATATCGCCCTTCCCCTTCGGGTACGTGGCCGGGATGAGGCACGAATAAAAAAGTTAGTCACACAAACATTAAAATGGATTGGGCTTTCGGATTATGCGGATACTATGCCTCTTAACCTTTCCGGCGGACAGCAACAACGTGTGGCGGTTGCACGTGCCGTCATCACACAACCAGAAATTTTAATAGCGGACGAACCGACCGGAAACCTGGACGATGCATCCGCACGCACGATTATGAATTTGTTTATTCAGATGAACAAGAATTTCGGCACAACTATTATTATGGCCACACACAGCATGCCTATGATAGATGAATATAAATTCCCGGTGATAAATGTCGCAGGCGGAAAAGTAAACTTTTCCGGCGTTATCCGTAGCCCGTTATCCGTAATCCGTGATGAAGAAATTAAAACCAAGCCTGAGCTCCAAGAAGCCAACAATAATCCCACGGATAACGGACAACGTGTAACGGGTAACGGAAACTATTTCACCGAACTGGCGCAACAATTTAACGACATAGCAGAAGGGAAAAAGGAATGATTAAAAAGTCGCCACTTATTTTCTCTTTTGCAAACGAGCAACGCACCTTTACCGGCGCACTTGTCGGACTTTTGTCGTTTTTATGCGTGCTTTCGCTGGGCCTTGTTATTGCACTTGGCACAGCTGTAGATCGCTGGAACAACACCTGGTCCCTTATGGCAA
>WQVP01000044.1 GCA_009785765.1 Alphaproteobacteria bacterium
CCGGATAGAAATTGAAAACTGTGCCGATATGCCAAATATTATTGAGCTTGCGCTTCGCCATGCCGAGGCCAGCCGTGTTACCGCATGCCGCACGGAAATCAATAATTGTTTCCGTCATGAGCACAGGTGCGGCGAAGACCTGACCCGTTGTATTGGAATTGACTTTAACACCCTTGTTCGGATGTGTCCGATGGAAATGTTGCCGATATGTACACGTGCAAATCCAAATTTGACAATGCATGACATAATGGAATACGCACAGGGTATATTTGATATTATTCATGATACAGCCGCAGATGCTTGTCAAACGGCCGTTGACAATATGGCGCAAAGCGTTTGTGGCCCAGGCACCATGTGCAACAGATTTGCAGACATTCCATTGTTTGGAACAGACTCGCTCCGCCGTGAAACTATCCAAGGAATACAATCTATTGGCGGCATAATTTCATGGGGAAGCGTTGGTATATCTGATGGATCTGAATGGTCAGAGTGCCTTACAACGGGCGGGAACAACTGTGGACAATTTCCACGCCCCGGACAACTATTGATTGACGAATACATGGCGGAATTTGACCGGGCAAACCCTGGCGCTGGGTTTGCACCATTCCGCACACGTGTTCTTTCACAATTAAATTCCGTTCAACGTGATATTGACACAGTCGCAAGGGAATTTGAAAATGACCCAACCATTCGTCATTGCGTGGGAAGTCGTGATTTATCACAAATCACAGGCGCCGACGGTCAAACCGTTGCACGGTTTCCGTTTATGCTTAATTTTCATTTTGTTGCAATTGCAGAAAATGCAATTCGTGTTGCAGATGCAAATCACGGTGCGCGTATTTCAGAGATTAAAATAGAGATAATAGAACAGGCTGATATTATGGCTGCGGAATTCTTTTGCTATTCTATTCCGTGGCAAGTTAATGCTGTCATAGAAGGACAAGGAGCCGGAGCCGGAGCATCCACAAATATACCGGTCACACAATCCGCATTCAGCACAGTCCTTCGGGTCGCACGACAAATTTCAAATGCGGATATTGCGGCGCTTTCTGGTCAAAATGTTTCTACGACTGTGGGCGATAATAATTTCTCTGTTACAATGAATATGCAAGCTGCATTTCACAGAGATACCCGTATGTGCGAAGTATGCACAGAAACCACGATATGCGGCCCCAGAGAAATGGTTGACAGAGCCCGTGATTTATTAAGAGAAGAAAGAACCCAAGCCGCAATGATAGGAACCGCAGCCGTGGCAAGCGTTGCCATAGCGCACTTTACAGTGGCAAGCGTGGCGGGCGCCATAGGCACCATAGGCGGGCTTGTCGGCGGTGGTGCAGCGGCGGTCGGAACCGCAGCCGCTGTTGGTACAGGCGCCGCAATTGGAACAACGGCGGCGGCCACAGGGGGCGTTGCTATAATTGCTGGGGGTGCTGGCGCAACTGTTGGAGGTATTGCAACTCTTGCACCTGCGACCATAGCCGCTGTTGGTACAGGCGCAGGTCTTGCCGGAGGAACCGCAGCAGCCACAGGAACAACTGCCGCAGTTGCAACAGCTGGCGGACTCGCCGCCATACCCATAGCGGGCTGGATTGCGGCCGCAATTATCTTACTTACCGTTGCGTTTATAATATGGGGGCGTACGACAGCCGCCGCTGACCTTGTTTGCGAAATAGACCGTATATGCGACGAAAGGATTATTTAAAAAGCCTTTTTATTATCAACACAGTTGATAACGAAAAGATTAAAATAATTATCATCCATCCATTAAGGCCAATAATCCGAAACGGCGTTATATGCGCTGTGCCGATGCGGCCATCCAATACACCTTGGTACCCGATTGGCAAATATGAAACAATCCGGCCATCGGCATTTATAAACGCACTTATCCCGCTGTAATTTGAACGCACCACCGGAAGACCCATTTCAATTGCTTGGCGACGTGTCATGTCCAAATGTTGAAACGTGCCTGGCGTCCGCCCAAACCAAGTGTCGTTGGTTATATTAATAATTGCCTGTGGCAATTCGTGGCTCGTGCTCGTGGTTCGTGTTCGTGGCAATAACATATCGCTGAAAATAATCTCGTAACAAATCGCTGGCACAAAATAAAACCGACTATCGAACCCCGAATCCCGAATCCCGATTATTTCTGGCCCTGCCCCTGGCGTCAATTCTCCGGGCGTCGGGATTATATCACCGAATGGACGATATTCTCCGAACGGCACCAGGCGGAATTTTGAAAATATATGCTCCATATTGCCATCAGCCGCCGCAACAATCAAAGAATTATAAAAATTCCCAGCACGCCAAGTGGTTGCACCAAACACCGTTGTGCGCCCTATTGTGCTTGCCGGCCCAAAATTCGTACTTAATTTATTTATCACAAATGGGAACGAAGTCTCTGGCCAAACAACAATATCCACATCGTCAAGGCCATCTGACTTACTTAACTCTATCATAAGATATGCAAGTTCTATGGCACGCTCGCGAGACATTTTTACATCTTGCGGTGCGGCCGGCTGGACTATGCGGATAACAGGCGATTCGTGTTCGTGGTTCGTGTTCGCAGTTCGTATATTATGCGCACCATAAATTGCACCAACTACTAATAACGCTGTGAAAATTCCAATCGGCATAAAGTCTTTTATGCCATATGCCTTATGCCTTATGACTTCGGCGACCGATACAGCCAAACCAATCAACACAAACGAGAGTCCCAAAGCGCCCCAAAGCGCCATACTGTTTGAAAGCATAGGATACGGCATCATAATATTGGCCAATGGATTCCACGGAAATCCTGTGAATATCCATTCACGGGCCCACAGAACAAATGCCCATGCGGCCGCAAAAATTATTGGTCGTGAACCGTGAATCGTGAATCGTGAAACGTTATCTTGCGATTTACGATTTACGCACTTACGAATCACGAATTCAGTAATCACAAATGGCCACATAAATATTAATCCGCCGACCAGCGCAATACCGATGACGCCAGGGATTGTGAATATTGCAAATTGGGCCTGTAAATCCGGCACAACAAATATTGAATGCAATACCCACCAGAAATTGGCCACACTGTACGCGGCCCCAAATACAAAAGGTAAGAGGTAAGAGGTAAGAGGTAAGAGGTATTTTTTTTCATTACCTTTTACCTCTGACCTCTTACCTGTTACCTGAAAATACAAAAGATACATACCCGCAATTCCAACCAATGTGGCTGGCCAAATATAAAACGGCGCAAAGCCCAGACTTCCAATCGCGCCCAGCAATGCCGCCATGTAATAGTTAAAATATTTTTTATTTAATATGTAAGATTTAAGATTTTTTAATTGGTTTTTCATGCTTGTTCGCTCTTTCTCTTTTAATACAAACAGAATCTTTTCTTCCAATGCTTCCATTTTTTCTGCATCTTTATTTTTAATATGGTCGTATCCAAGAAGATGCAAAACACCATGGATTATCATGTGTGTTGCATGACTTTGTAGGGGCTGGTGGAAACCAGCCCGTCCATTTTTATCGGGCGTGTTTCCACACGCCCCTACTTCGCGTGCAATCGTATCAAATGATAAAAATATATCGCCCAACAATTCACTGTCGCCCGATTCAAACGAAAGCACGTTTGTCGGCCGATCCATACCACGATATCCTTTGTTTATTTTTTGAATTTCTTTATCATTCGTAAGAGTGATGGAGATTTCCCGCTCTATCTCACCAAATGGCGTACCTGTAATTGAACGAGGAATCCAGGCCGGCGTATTATTTGATGAATCTCTTATAACCTGTTCCGTTGGGTCATTTTGGCCGGCCAAAATCATCGTCGCCTGCACGATTTTACGGACAGGAATCTTGTAATCATCCCAACGTTTATCATTAATATTTATATGGATTTTTATGTTCATGAAATGACTATAAAACAATTATTTCATAGTCGCAATTTTTTTATTCGGATTAACACGATAAAACATTGCCGCAATACCAAGCAGTGTTGATATCGCAAGTACGCCAACCGCAAGGCGGTACGATCCGCTGAACGCGATTATAAGGCCCCATGTTAATGGGCCCCAAATGGACGAAAACCTTTCAAAAATTACATAGAATGAAAATCCGTATGCCAAATCTTTTTTCGGCAAGACGCTTGCCATATATGCACGACTGTTGGTCCAAAGTGCACCCAAAAACAATCCAAGTGCGGCGGTTATAAAGCACGCCATAATGAACGTCGGCGCAAGAGCAAACGCAACAAGCAAAAGTGTCCAAGCGGCAAGACCTGCTATTATCATGCTTCGTGGCCCCACTCTATCGCCCAATCGGCCGCCGATTAATGCACCAATTGCGCTGAACACCGACACACCAACCACCAACAAAATCGTTTGTGCTTCGGTTGCGCCGAACACTTGTTTGGTATAAATGGATAAATTATTCATGATGGATACAAGTGCATCATTAAAGAAAAAGAATGAAAGCAACGCCGCCGCAACACCCGGCACAGCGAATAATCTTTTAAGTTTAGAGAAGTCAATTTTTTCAATCGCATCTTCGGCAGAGCGCATAATTTTCCTGTCTTCTTTATAAAGCAACATAATTGGCAAAGACAATAAAAAGAACGCAATTGTTGCCGGCAATAATGCGCCAATCCCTGTATTTGCAAACG
>WQVP01000045.1 GCA_009785765.1 Alphaproteobacteria bacterium
ACCGTTCCGCCGACGAATAATTGTGTTGTTGTTTGTGTGCTGCTGACCGTGCCGGATGACGCCGTCATGTTATAAATGAAAATTGTGCCGCCCGGACCGGTTAACGGTTGTGCGGCGGTTGGCATATTTATCGTGACGTTTTCGGGCGTAGTAGTAAGGTTTTGCCCCTCAAAAGTAAAAGTTCCAACCGTGAAACTTCCGCCGCCGCCCGGTGCGGTTGCCGCACCCGACATAGTAATTGTATTTGCAATTGTAACCGTTACCATTGATGATGCGGCCGTTGAAAACACCGTGCCGAAATCCAAAGGCTGGTCCACTGTCATGTTTGCAGCCTGGGCATTTTGAAAAATACCCAGGCACAAAAGCGTAAAAATAAATACACGCATCTTCATTTTAATAGCTTATCGTTATGGTATATGTTCCGGTGTATGCACCGGCGACTTGGCTTGCGCCAACGTTCAGTGTTGCGCCAACCATCAACGTTAAATCACCCGATGAATCGGTCACGATGGATGCGCCCGTTGGCGATGTTGTAAAGTCGGAAAGATTCATTGTGTTTGAGCCATCCGTGACAGAGCCCGCACCGAACGATACGGTAAGTACGGTGTCCGGCGATCCGCTTATTGCAAATTCACCGGCCGTCGTTGATCCCGCAAGGCCAAGTGTGCCAGATGTCGCCGTACCCGCCGGACTTAATACAACCGTGTCGGCCGATGCGGTCGGCGTTACATCACCGAAATTCATAGGCGTTGTTTGCGATGCGGCAAGTGTTGCGGTTATGTTAACAGATGCATCACCTGTAACGGTGATTGCATTTGCGACGTTAACCGACATTGCCAAAATACACGCGAAGGTTAAAAGTTTTTTCATTGGATTCTCCTTTTTTTCTCCGATTTCATTATAACTTATGAATAAAAGGCATAAAACAAGGACCAATTCCTATGAAAAAAATCGCCCATCGGGCGATTTTTAAAATCTAAACCTTGCGCCGAAATTTATTCCGTATGCACGGAATGATTGCCCGTCTTCAAAGTTTATATCGCCGAATAAATAAGAGCGTTCATTTAGACGCAAATTCGTACCAACCGCCACGTCAAAACCCATTCCGCCATGGTCAGATGGCAATTGCGCTGTGCCGAACCAAATATCGGTTGTGCCAAGCCATTCATGATAAAGACCAAGCTCTATGAACGGCATCCATGCGGAATTATCGCCACGTGGCATAAATGATGAATGAATTGCAGCACGGGTATTCAATGAATGCGTCGTTCCAAATTCAATATTGTCATCAAGGTTTGTAGTGTGCGATGTTGATGTGCCGAACGCATAACGCACTTCTATTTTTGGTTCAAATGCAATGCGTCGGTCGTCTGGTCCGGCCTCTGTTGTAAAGCGGCGGCCGCCTTCAAGGGATGTTGCGACGAAATCACGACGTGCGGTGTGTTCAACGTATACATCACTTGCTATGTAATTTTTTATATCAGTTGTGATAAAAAATCCACGTGCTGTTGCATCCACAAACCAGCCATCACGATGCAGCCATGTTGCATACGCACCAACGGATGGCGCATCAATTTGGAATCTTCCGTCAAAGCCGTTTGTCTGATGAAGGCGCCCACGTTCTGATGTCATGTATCCCGCCATAATACCTGCATAAAAACGGTTTGTATTTCGCATAATACCCCAATCAATACCGGCCTCTATTCCGATCATATTCATGTGTGAATCAATCATATCGGATACTTCCATGTGGCGTGCATAAGAACGTGCCCATACACCCGGCTGTCCCGTGCCGCTTTGACTGCGGAGTGCGCCAAGACGGCGACGCAGCTCATTCATACCGGTATGCACAGTCGCCAAATGCAAATGTGGCACCAGGCCGGTTGTCATTGCTGGATTGGAAAAAAATTCGCCTTCTTCACGTATGGTTAAATACCAATTGTTGTTAAACAATCCCTCTGTTAATTCCCATTTCCATGCGCCTCGTTCAATAAAATCAACTCCGCCGAATAATGTGAAAACTGTATCTGGCGAAGATGCGCCCGTTTGATCAACGACAAGTACGCCTGGATATCCAAAGTCTTCGCCGTTTCCACGCACTGAAAAGCGTAATTGCGTATCGCCGGTTGATATGCCCGTTATCCGCAAAACATCTGCGGTTGATTCTGCGCCATTTAAAAATGCATTCATATACACAACGCCGCCTGTGGCATTAAAATTGTTCACGGTTAAAATATTGTACGTTTGATTATGCGGATTATGATGATGGTGCATACGCATATCTATGATACCAGAACGTGTTATGTTAAGTGTGTCAATCGTATTGCCCGGTTCATAAAAGCGTGTTGTACCGCCTGCCGAGCGCAAAGTTGTTATATTGTTCCCCATCTCGTGAAAAAGGGCGATGCCATCCCTTATGTCCATTCCGTTAACAGTGTTGTTGGCGGCCCAGAAATTGGTTTCTCCGCCGTGCACATATATCATGTTTGTAATATTGTTTGTGGCATTAACATTAAATTCTCCGCCATATACATTTGTTATTCCCGCAAAGAAATTACCAGAATTAATATGCGTGGTGCCGGCGTAATTGTTGAATGTGCCGTAAAAACCTGTGTTCGTGGCGCCTGTGCCAAATATCAAAGTGCCGCCGCCCGTTTTGTTTATGTTGCACATGCCAAGTGCACCGCTTCGGATTCCGGATTCAAATATAACTGTGCCGCCCGCACCATTGATATTTGTATTTGTACCAGCCGATTGATTTATATCAATGGTTGGATTGTTGAACACCGTTGTGCCGCCTGCCTGTGTTGTTATATTTATGGTGCCGGCCGACAGATAAATAGCGCCTGGGCTTGCTGTGGTTGCGCTTATATAATTACCTGTGATATTAACGTTGTTGCCGATATTAATCGTGCCATTGGTAAAGTCAATTAATGCACCACGGTTATTGTTTCCGGTATTAACATTATTGGAAAGCGTTACATTGTCGCCAATTGTAATTGTGTGTCCGCCGGACGATTGTATAAAAGTTCCGTGGTTATTACTGCGCAGGCCATTAATTGTTATATCAAAAAATTCAATGTCTGGCGCATTGGTTAAATGAAATCCTGCATAGTTATTTCCATTAATCGTAGCGCCGTTTCCGATAATGACTTTTGTGCCACCGGTCATGTTAAATGCACCGGTCATGTTTATGACTGCGCCTGGCGTTAATTCTATGCGGTCTACGGCTGCGTTGTTTAATGCACTGTTTAATGTCGTCCAGTCGCTGACGCCTGTTACGGTGATTGCATTTGCACTTGTTGCAATTGCGATTGCAAAAACCGAAGTTAAAAATAGTTTTTTGTGTATCATTTTAAAGCCTCTTTTTTTTACGCATTTATTTTTTCATAAACAAAAAGAAGAGGACATAGGTTTATATGCAAAGACGCTTTTTATGAATTATTGAAAAAGTTTGAACCAATGACGGACGACGAATAACTGAACGCCGAAATCATTGTTTATGATAATAACGACAAATAAAAACAGATGCCAAAGGCATCTTTTTTTATTTGATGGCGGGCGCGCTAGGATAGCATTCGTTTCACTCATGCCATTCTCGTAAAATTCGCCGGCCCTCGCATCAAGTGCGAGGTGGGCTCATTAACTCCGAAGCGAACCTTTACGGTTCAAATCCTGACTTTCCGTTATCAAACAAAAACAGATGCCAAAGGCATCTTTTTTATTTGATGGCGGAGCGTATAGGATTCGAACCTATGGACCAAAAAATTCCGGTCACAGATTAGCAATCTGCTGCATTACCACTCTGCCAACGCTCCATGCATTTAGCTATTTAGTCCAACCTTCGCCAAGGATTCGGTGGACACTGCTTCGCTTTGTACTTCCCGCTATTCTTGTGGCAAAGCCACACGAAGCTGCGAAGTAGCGAAGTGTGGTGCCTGCTGACGGATTCGAACCCCCGACCTACTGATTACAAATCAGTTGCTCTACCAGCTGAGCTAAGCAGGCACTTTGCCAATTATATATATTTATTTATAAATTTCAAGAGAATTATTTTCTTTTATATGCCAATATCAGTGGTTGGAATTTTGACGTGTCCGTCATCGGAATTTTTACCGCATTGCCTTGGCCCGCCGACGCTTTTTGTTTTCCGTCCAAATCATTTATTACAATTGAAATCTTCTCTGTGCCCGGCAATAAAAAAGATATTTCATCGCCCAATTTTATTTCATTACGCAATTCCATAATTACATGGTCTGTATGCACTTCGGCTATAACACCGACCGCACAGTATTCGCTTTTTGAATCACGTGTTTCGTAATTTTGTGCGTCCGCATTCGGCGCACCAGCAAAAAATCCAGCCGTATATCCACGAGATTCCAATATGTTTAAATCACGCATGCCTGTTTCAATATCGCCTGTGTCAATTGCGTTTCTGTATGCACGCACGACAGAGCCGACATAGTATTCAGACTTCATCCGGCCCTCTATTTTAAGAGAATCCACGCCCAAAGACAAA
>WQVP01000046.1 GCA_009785765.1 Alphaproteobacteria bacterium
AGGCATTGAAAATATTTCGGCCAGTCCATTTGCAAACGGCACACCAAAAGACATAGATTACAGGCTTTTTTCAATACTTTCGTTAACCGAACAATTATCAGTTGTTGATTATTTAGAGCTGGCGCAAAAAGAATATAACGATACAATTTCGGCCGGAAAAACGCCCATTTTTGTTGGCGGCACAGGATTTTATATACGTGCAATAACAGACGGAATTTCGCCCATGCCGGAAATTGGTGCGGACGCACGAACTCGTGCACGTGATATGGTTGCGCATTATCCGGACGCTGCACGGGAACTTTTAAAAAATGCAGACCCAGAATTTTCATTCACTGATCCGCAAAGAATGGGACGTGCTTTGGAGGTATTTTTGGAAACAGGACGGGCATTGTCCGAATGGCAAAAATTACCAAAGCGTGGCGCCATTGCACCGGATGCATGCAAAATTTTAATTAATCCGCACAAAGATATTTTGATTAAAAGAATTGCAGAACGTATTCCTTTGATGATAGACGGCGGCGCAATGATTGAGGCACGTGCGGTCATTGATGCCAATTGGGATACAGGGCGTGCAATCGGTGCGGATGAATTGGTACGCTTTTTAAAGGGTGAAATTGATATAAAAACAGCCACAAAAAACTGGATAATTCGCACAAATCAATATGCAAAAAGACAGCGTACTTGGTTTCGCAATCAATTTAATGCGGACGTTGAAATTGGACACGTCCCAACAAATGATGACTTGGAATTAATAAAATAAAAATCGCCGATCGGCGATTTTTTTCATGCCATTTTTTTATCCTTTTCTTATTTTATTATAGCTCTTTTACCGTCTGCATATCCCATTGCTGAACGTATAAGTGCGGCGGATATATCATGCTTTATCGCAATATCTGCAATCATCATTGTGCGCACGTCCCCTTTGGATTTTCTGAGCGCAACTATATCCCCATTTATTATTCTGCGAACTTTTTCAAGAATTATATCACGGGCACGTGCGGTCACGTTTTCTGATTTTATTAAGCCAAAAAACGATAATGCTTGCTCTATACTTACCTTATGACGGAACGAATATGACGCAGCCATATTTGCATTTTCTTCAATATTTTCAGGTTCAGCTGCATGTTCCTCAACAAATGTCTTCCATTTGCCCAAAAGCTTTTTTGCAAACGCAACATCATGATTAAATCGTATAACTTGTGTATTACCTATTTTTGCCACCCCCATAGCCGGCTTTGTTTGAAGTTTATGCGAACCATTTACATCTATTAGGTCAAGATAATTAAAATATCTTACCGCTGATAAAACCACGTCTTGACGGTGTCCAATTGCTTCGTTAATATTCCTGCGGACACAGCTGGACGATAATCCAGTACATTCATAAATCTTTTTTAAGGTTTTGCTTACATTATCTTCTGCAAGCGATTCCATGGATGCAAACATTGAAAGCGCCTTTGCTATTTCCGCACTTTTATCGCTTCCTTTGTTGTTTTTAGCAAAATGTTTTGTAATTATTTTGCTTAACGTGCTTCTTGAAATTCCGAACTTTGTACCGATTTGCCGGCGAAGCTCTGCCTCGTCAGAAAGAGGTGTACGCTTTTTCCATATTTCAATTATCTGTTCTTCGGTTGTTTGTTCTTTTTTAATCCGTCCGACAAACATGTGCCGCGTGGACACGCCTTGACCAAGATCCATATGATTACGGAATGGAAATTTTGCGTTGGATTTAACAAAGTTATCCACATCCGCATCACGCCATCCAACCGGGTTAAACGTTGGGGCTTTTGGAACATGTGTAATACCTGTGCAATTATTATTCCACCCGGTTTCGTCGTATATTTCCCTGTCTATCTTATTCCATGCATCAACATCAACAACAGTATGCGGAGTACCCCCCCCCACGATTTTGTCAAGCCCAAGCTTTATCAAGTAATTTTTTACCGTTTTTAAAATATTCATCTTTAATAGTCTCATCATTATATGTCATTCTCGGAATTTCCGCCGCACGCCAAAGGCGTGTCCAGGAAATATCCGGGAATCCAATCCGAATTCCGCAACAATATTATAGACAAATTATTTATAATGTCAAGCGCGAATTTTGATAAAATATATCTTTTTTTATGACTTAAAACCCCTATAATCAAAACATGTATAAATCCGGCGATATTGTAAAAGTCTTGCTTCCCAATGCTATCAATGCGGGGTATGATTATCGTTTAACAAATGACGCTGATACCGGACAACTTGTTCATGCAACATTAATGAATCGCCCAATTATTGGTGTGATAATCGGCCCGGGCACAGACAACGTACCGGCGAACAAAATTAAAACTTGCGAAACCATTACCAATTACCAATTGCCAATTACCACATTGGAATGGATACAGAGAATGTCCGCATACACCATGATGGCGCCGGGCGCCGTGTTAAAACTTATATTAAATGTCCCAGAGGTCTTTACTCCACCAAAAATGGAAACCTTATATATACCTGCAACCGGTGCCTCTGGCCGCATAACAGAACAAAGGCAGCACGTCTATGACGCATTCGCATCAAATGATAACGACGCAATGACCGTATATGACATACAAAATATCGCACGTGTATCACCGGCTGTTATTCGTAAAATGATTGAAACAGGAATTCTTGTCGCCAGCGGCAACAAGCCGAAATCGGAAACTGGAAACAGGAAACCGGAATACTTTGACACAAAAAATATTACATTAAGTGATGAACAACAATCCGTCGCGAATAAAATTTCCAGTCTCCAGTTTCCAGTTTCCAGTTTCCAAGTCCATGTCCTGGACGGCATAACGGGCTCTGGCAAAACCCAGGTTTATTTTGATGCATGTATGCGTGCATACTTGGCGAAAAAATCCGTGCTTATCATGATGCCGGAAATTGCATTAACTGCACAATTCATACAAAGATTTATAGATAAATTTGGACACCCGCCCGTCGTATGGCATTCAAATTTATCCGCAACCAAAAGACGTGATATTTGGAGAGGCGTTGCATCGGGCGACATTCGGATTGTTATTGGGACCAGAAGCGCCCTATTCCTGCCTTGGCAAGATTTGGGATTAATTGTTGTAGATGAAGAGCACGACACATCATACAAACAAGAAGAAATGGGAAATTATCACGCACGTGATATGGCCATACTTCGTGCATCTATTTCGGATTTCCCAATTATACTGGCCAGTGCCACCCCAAGCGCAGAGACAATAAAAAACATATCAGACGGAAAATATAAACACCATATATTAACGTCCCGTTTCGGCGGCGCAAGCCTGCCAAGTATAGAGCTGGTGGATTTAAGAAAAAATGAAATCAACAATCAGCAATCAGCAATCAGCAATACTTTATCAAATGCCATCACAGAAACCCTTGCCAACAAACAACAGGTCATGCTTTTTATAAACCGGCGCGGCTTTGCGCATATTATTCAATGTAAAAATTGCGGATGGTGCGCAACGTGCACAGAATGTTCGTGCGGCATGACTCATCATAAAAAAACCAACAATCTTATCTGTCATGTATGCGGACGCCGGGCCAGCATGCCGGCAAAGTGCACCGATTGTACGGGCGAAGTATCTATGCGCGGCATAGGCGTTGAAAAAATATACGAAGAAGCAACGCAAAAATGGCCAGATGCAAATATTGAAATCGTATCATCTGACACCGTATCATCAAGACAATCTTTGGAAAGGCTTGTCTACCGCATAGAATCGGGCGAAACCAATATCATCATCGGCACCCAGATTTTGGCCAAAGGTCATCATTTTCCGAACCTTACGCTGGTGGGCGCTGTGGATGCGGACATGGGATTATTCGGCACAGACTTTCGTGCAGCAGAGCGGACATTCCAACAATTATTACAAGTTGCGGGCCGTGCGGGTCGGGGAAAAATACCGGGGCGTGTATTATTACAAACATATCAACCAGAGCATCCTGTTTTAAAATCAATCGTGGGCGGAGATGCAACCGAATTCATAACAAATGATTTGGCCGGACGGCG
This sequence comes from Alphaproteobacteria bacterium, assembly GCA_009785765.1. Lineage (GTDB taxonomy): Bacteria > Pseudomonadota > Alphaproteobacteria > Rs-D84 > Rs-D84 > WRKW01. The sequence continues at coordinate 4,022 of WQVP01000046.1, forward strand.
CATTGCAAAAATGCCGCCATACGGAAATCTTATCGCTATAATTATAGAATGCGAAAATGAAAGAAAATTATTGGATTTTTGTAATTTGTTGGCAAACGCCAAACCACGAATTGCGAACCAAGAATCACGAACCATGATTATGGGCCCTATTCCTGCGCCAATTTATCAGATACGAAAATGGTACCGCATGCGATTTTTGGTTTCCGGAGACGTGCGGGACAATTTACAAAAACTTGTAAAGACATGGCTTGAAAACGTAAAAGTTCCGGCAAACATAAAAATTAAAATTGACGTTAACCCACAGAGTTTTATGTAAATAATTGCCCATATGCTCGGTATAAGTTCCCCTCCTATGGAGGGGTGCGGCAACGCCGCGGGATGGTCTTTTATAAATCGTAGGGGCGTGTTGCACACGCCCAAAAACTTGTCACAGGATGATATTATGCGGGCGTATGCAATACGCCCCTACAAGACCACCCCGCCCT
>WQVP01000047.1 GCA_009785765.1 Alphaproteobacteria bacterium
ATCACGGCGAAGTATGGTGCATATCAAAGCACTTGCTTGCCACATCTATGCGCCTTATGGAGGTCGGAACAAAGGCATTAAAATCCGGCAACACGGACGAAGCATACAACATGTTCAACAAAGCGTATGATTTGTATTCGCTTTTTTGGGGCATCAATATGGGTCTTATTGATTTGTCCGGCACGCAAAAGAAAGACGATGCATTGCCACACGGATTGGACATTTGGGTAAATGACAAAATAACAGAGCACAGAGCAAAGGGCGCAGATAAAAAATCCGAACCTGCTGTGCAACCACAGCCTGTGGCACCAACCCCGGCGGCATCTGCGCCGGCCAAAGGTGGAATGCTTGGGAACCTGGGCAATTGGGTAAAAGACAAAGTTAATTGTTGTTTGGAATAAAAAGTCCCCCTTGTTAAAGGGGGAAACTTTCTTGGCGAAGTATGAGTCTAGAAAATTAGGGGGATTATTTTTTATACTGGTCCATTATAATGGACCAGTTTTTTATCTTATGTGATACGATTTTCCATTTGACTTTTTGTATTTTTCAGTATATTATGTGCGGGCTTTCGGCGGTTCAACGAATTGTCCGAATGCACCCGCCTGTGCACTTTCGTGCTACGGTGCGGTTCCGGCCTGGTAGCTCAATTGGTTAGAGCACCCGCCTGTCACGCGGGAGGCTGCGGGTTCGAGTCCCGTCCAGGTCGCCATTTTTTCAAGTGCGCGCAAAGCGCAAGCGTTGAAAAAATGAGCGCCACACGAAGCCCAAAGGGCGAAGTGTGGCAAATCAAAATGGAAATGGCCCCATCGTCTAGAGGCCTAGGACACCGCCCTTTCAAGGCGAGAACCGGGGTTCGAATCCCCGTGGGGTCGCCATCTTTCCATTTTAAATTCGGTCAATCAGATTTGATTAAGTTATTAAATTCTCTTTTGGTTTTAATAATGATAAGAATCTGGAAATACTGGAACCACTAAAACCAAAAGGATATATCATGGCACGTATGGGCGCAAAGCGCAGCACACGCAAACTTAAAATAGCAAGACAACTTGGGGTTAACCTTTGGGGTCAGGCAAAATCACCATTCAACAAACGTAAATATAAACCAGGTCAACACGGACCAACGTCACGCGGCGGATCAAATTCCGATTACGCAAAACAATTGCGTGCGAAACAAACGTTAAAAGGTTACTACGGAAACGTTGGTGAAAAGAAATTCAAAAAATACTATCAAGAAGCCGCCAACATGAAAGGCGAAACAACCCAAAATATGATTGGCCTTTTGGAGCGCCGTTTGGATGCGGTTGTATACCGTTCAAAATTTGCACCAACTGTGTTCTCTGCACGCCAATTGGTATCACACGGACATATTTTTGTTAACGACAAAAAGGTAAAAATCTCTTCTTACCAAGTTAAACCGGGCGACGTAATCACAGTATCACAAAAAGCCAAAGAAATGCCATTGGTTGTATTATCATTGGAATCTGCGGAACGTGATTATTGCGATTATGTAAAGGTAGACAGCGCAAATTTCGTCGCGACATACGTTCGTATACCTGCGTTTGAAGATGTACCGTATCCGGTACAAATGGACCCAGGTCTTATAATTGAGTTTTATTCTCGTTAAGCGAATACAACAAAAACCCGCCGAAAGGCGGGATTTTTATTTTTTGCCCAATTGAAATCCATCCGGAGTGTCAACAACCGCATACCCTGCCCGGTCTATTTCCGCACGAAGTTCATCGGCACGTGCCCAGTCTTTTGCCGCCTTGGCCGCCGCACGAGCGTCCGCAAGTGCAACAATTTCGGACGGAACGGCGACGTCGCCCGCATCCAATAATTTTTGCGCACGATCCATAAATTGAAGCCCCAACAATTCATCCACGAATCTTATAACCTCCAATTTCGTGGCGGCGTCTGTGGCATCATCGGACAATAATTCTTGCAACACAGAAAGCGCAACAGCGGTTTTAAGATTGTCGTTTACAGCGGACAGGATTTTGTTTTTCCAACCTTCGTACTGTAGGGGCGCAATGCTTGCGCCCGAGGGCGTGTGCAACACGCCCCTACGAATATCCGCAACTTTTTTAACGATATTTTTATACCCTTGTGCCGCTGCATCCAATGCATCCCACGTAAAGTCCATGGGGCTGCGATAACTTCCCATCAACATCATATAACGAAACGCCATCGGGTCATAGCCCTTGGATTTCAAAAGTGGCACAGTCAACGCATCGCCCGCAGACTTGGAAAGCTTTGCATCCTTGCCCATCAACCATCCAAAATGCACCCATGTATGTACCCATGGCTTGTGCGCAATTGATGGTTCTTGTTGTGCGATTTCATTTGTGTGGTGAATGTTAATATGTTCTTGCCCGCCGGTATGAATGTCAAAATTTGCACCCAATAATTTTGTACCCATTGCCGTGCATTCTATGGACCAGCCCGGCCAGCCGATGCCCCACGGCGATTCCCATTCCATTTCACGTTTGGTGCCGTCATTCGGCGAAAAGCCCCATAATAAAAAGTCTGTGTGATTACGCTTGCCCGTTGTATCCACACGTTCACCGCCACGTAATTTTGATAAGTCTTGGCCGCTTAATTTTCCGTAATCTGCAAATTTTGACGTGTCATAGTACACGCCCTTTTCCGGAATTACGTACGCAAAGCCAAGGTCTTCAAGTTTCTGTATCTGTTCAATTTGTTCAGCTATAAAATCAGTTGCACGTGGCATATATGTTGGCGATATAACGTTCAAGTCCGCAATATCCGACACAAATGATTCCGTATACTCTTTGGCGATATCCCAAACAGACCGGCCCTCTTCTTTGGCCTTGCGCTCCATCTTGTCATCGCCTTCGTCTTCTTCATCATTGGCAAGATGGCCAACATCGGTAAGATTAATAACATGCGCAACATCATACCCGTTCGCCAAAAACATACGTTTGATAATGTCGTTTGAAATAAAGGTGCGCATATTGCCCAAATGCTGATGCCAATATACAGTCGGGCCGCACGAATACATACCGACTTTGTTTGGCACGATTGGCACAAATTCTTCGGCTTGTTTTGTTAGCGTATTGTAAAGTTTGATTGGTGATATCATTTTATTTTCTCTTTGTTGTTGTAATAATAATAAATTTCAGATGCGGACGCAAGCCCCGCCAGTTAAAATTTAACGGCAACAACAACAAGAAAAATTAAATGAATTAAAGTTCATGAAACGATTATAACACATTAAAAATTTACTTTCTATTCTTTTTTTAAGAAAAGGGAAACACATGCGAACAGTACACATTATGCACGGGTTTAAGGAAAACGTACCTATTACATAATCCCTAGGAACTTTTTAATATGGGATTACGACCCTGTTATCAAAGATTTTGTAATAAAAGGGTCAGGGCAAGGGCGTGTACTTGCTTCACCAAAAGATTGGGCGAAATATCCGGATAACATTTTGCCCAATCTCATAATAAAAGGAGGGAGTTATGACTCATGGTGAAGTATGGGATGCGATTGAATCTTTCGCAGCCGCAAAACAGCTGTCTTGTTCGGGTCTTGCCAAAAAAGGCGGATTGGATCCAACAACATTCAACAAATCAAAACGATGGTCAAAATTCGGCCAGCCAAGATGGCCAAGCATGGGCAGTATATCAAAAATACTTATCGCCACAGGCGCCAGTATGGACGAATTCACAGAGCACATGAACTGTATTAATAAAAAATGTGAAATTTAAAAAATCGCCCGACGGGCGATTTTTTTTATAATTGTTTTTCCATAACGTGTGCATCTGTTTTTCCGTCGTAATATTTTGGCCGCACGGCGATAATTTTATAGCCGTTTTTTTTGTATAATTTTTGCGCTGCAATGTTGTCGGCTGCAACGTCCAGAAATATTTTTTTGCCCGTATTTTCTTTTTCCATAATATGAATCATAGCGTCTGCAATGCCTGTGCTGCGTGCGTCTGGGCGCACGCCTATGGTGATAATTTCGCATTCATCGCCTGTGCATCGCCAAACGATAAACCCGTTTTCGCTTGCGATGATTTCGGCACCTGATTTTTGAAGTTCTGTAAAATCTTTGTCCGTCCAATTTTTATTTGGGAAACAAAGACTATGAAGATGTACAAGATTTTTCAGCATAATGATTTTTTAAATACATTGGAATGACGGGTTGTGCCGACGCATTTAATTTGCGCATAACAATTGGAATTGCGTCCGATAAATCGTATGGTTCATGTCCGACCGTGCGTGCACATTTCATTTGTTCCGTCTCAACCGTTTCAATATTCATGACCTGTGGCTCGTGTATGGCGCTGGCGCAAAAGCAATCCAGTTTTCCGCTGTCAATTGCGACAAAAGCGTCTGGCGATTTTTCCAAATAAATTTCAAATTGATTAATTGGAATGACTGGAATGCCCAGCCCGATGGATAATCCGGTGGCGTATGCTATGCCG
>WQVP01000048.1 GCA_009785765.1 Alphaproteobacteria bacterium
TGGCGGCACTTTTTTTGTGCGGAATTGATTCGGCAACTGTTGAAATAAATGGGCCTGAAATGCCCATTCTTGACGGAAGCGCAAATGAATTTATAAACATAATTTCACAGGTAAAAAAACCGGGCGTCGTTTCCCGAAAAATAATCGTTAAAAAAGAAGTAATTGCGTACCGCCGTGAAGTTGTTCGTGCACTGCCGCTCTTGAACCGTATATATCTATTTTTGCACAATCTTAAAACAGGTCGCAAGGAAGATGGTTGGGTAAAGTTATCACCAAACAAAGACGGTCTTTTGATAAAGGCGACATTGGACTATCCCGATAAAATCATAGGGGTACAGTCTGCGACGTATTTATATGACGGGTCAAAAAAATCATTTGATAAATTTATAAAAGACATTTCAAAATCTCGTACTTTTGGGCGAATTTGGGAATGGGAATATATGAAGAAAAAAGGAATGGGGCGGGGCGCAACGGGCGAAAATCTTATCGCAATTAACGAAGACGGCACAGACACGTTTAATAATATTTTTAATCGTGCGGGTCCTGAAAAAGATGCTGCTTTGGAAAAATATGGACATCTTTTGCCGTCGGATATGAAAATGATACCACTTCATTCCAAAGACGAATTTGTACGTCATAAAATCATAGATGCCATTGGTGATATATTTACAAGTGGCGGTTTTGTGCACGGCACTTTGGAGTCTTACAAAGGGTCGCACGGTCTTAATAATCTTGTCCTGTGCAAGCTTTTCAGCGACCCAGATAATTATGAAATTGTGGAATAAAAAATGAAAAAACTATTTATATTGCCAACTTTGTTTTTGCTGTTTGGGTGCGCCGGCCAAACACCAACAAGCGTGCCTGTTGTAAATAATACACTGCGCACCGAAATGCAACCGGTCGGAAGCTTTGTATATAATCAAAACATCGTGGCCGCACTGGAACAATTACCAGATAATATCGCCGGTCTTCAAGGCGAAGAAATAAGAGACTTTGAACAAAGGGCGCCAGGCCTTGGGTTTTCAAGGGCATATAGAAACAGGCAAGAATACATCCTGGTAAATGTTTTTGTTTTTAATGGCGGGCTTTCGGATATACAAGACGGTATAGATAACGACAGGTTTCGCACGCAGCACGGTCAAACGGTAAGAGATATGATGGCGCATCTTGGCACCAATTGGACTATGCGCCCACAAGAAACAGTTTATTATTTGGATATGCCGTTTATAAGAAACACATTCAGGCATATAAGAAATCTTGAACAGAGAACCGAAATGGCAATGATGACTGCGCATAACGGGGCGTATGTAAGGGTAAGAATAACGCACCGCACAACAAGACGAAATTCTATTAATATAATAGATAATTTTATGAAAGAATTGGTTGGTTATTTAAAGGAAATGCAATAAACAAAAACCGGCAATTTGCCGGTTTTTTTGTGAAATAATAGGCTTGTTCAAAATAGTGTGATTGTGATATAATTTATATATTAATAAGAGAGAACAGCTTGGCAAGACAAGTAATTACAATTTCACGAACAAAATATGCAACCGATTTATTTTGGCAGCCGATTGTTGGTGGCCAAAGCATACGTGTTTTCGCAGGCAACCTGGGCAACTTTATAACTGGTCGCACAAAATATTATACAACCTTTAAGTCTATTGTTGGTGTTGGATCAAGTGCACTTGGGCATCGCACACGCATGCCGTCAGCGGCGGCGACAATTATGGATGCTTTTTCCGAATATAATTCTTTTGTTGCGGCGTTCAAGGTTAACGGCGGAATATACATAGTTGCCGCAAGATCTGGAATTATAATCCATGACAGGTTTTATGCATCCGAAGATGTTGGCCACACGGAATTTGATACACTTTTGTCTTTGCCGGATTGGGGCGCCGTGATTGCGCCAAACGAATGGAATGTTGCAAGGGCCGAAGAAAAACAAATAGAAGAATTAATTGCCGCAGGCACCAAACATTTATTATTACCGACAAGTCGTTTTTGGAATAATTTTATATCAATTGCGTTATTGGTCGGACTTTTATTGGGCGTACTATATTTATTCGGCGGCCAAGTAAAAAAGATAATTGTACCGGGCACACCGGACATAGCGGTTGACGAGGCTGCGCGCGCTGCGTTCCTGCGCCGTCTTGAAGTGGGCGATGCAACATTAACACAGGCTGTACGTGTTATGGGACCGCCAACAGTTATAACAGAAATGCCATTTGATAATATTCCAGATTTATCCGCGCGTGCAGAACAATGCATGAATGCAATAACGTTTTTAATGCAAACAATTCCGGGCTGGGTACAACAAGAGGCTGTGTGCACAGAAGAATACGCAACGGTTCATTTGCACAGACGGCATGGCGCACTGTCTGATGTTTGGGAATATGTTATTGAATTTATGCCAGGCATAGAAATCACAGAAAATTCAGAATCAGATATTGTTTTGACTTATACGCTTTCCCCGCTTTATGGGATTTCACGAATGGAAGAGTCTGATGGACAAACGGTTGCACGACATATAAATTCCATTTTTCAGTTAATGGGACATCCTGTGGATGTGCGCCAATCTGTGGAAACTGTGCGGTCGGCCGCACGTGTGGATGTTGTTAATGTCGTTTTGGTAAGTGCCACGTCCGCACTTCAACCAGGGGAATTTATACAAATCTTTAAAGATTATGATGCTGTGGTATTGTACTCTGTCCGTTGGACCAGCAGTACCCGCAGATGGAACTATGAGGTGAAAATCTATGTTAATTAAAAATATACTTGTGCTTGTGCTTGCTATGGCGTTTGTCGTGCCGGCGAAATCTTATTATGAAGTTGATACACGTCCTGTGTTTCAACAAATTGCCGACTTGGAACAAGAGCGGATACTTTTGCAACTTGAAAAAGAAAAAGTTCAATTGATGTTGGACTTGGACAGAATGGCCGCAGAGCAATTACGTCTTCGCAGTGATATGGACAGATTGGCCGGTGTTGGCAACGAAGAAATACAAAGACTGGAAGCCGAAAACGCAAGACTTTCCGCAACTAATGACAGATTGGGCGATCGCATTGATTCTCTGGAAGAGCGCCTTCGTGAAGCACGTGAAGCCCGTCCAACAGAGGTCGCACAAAGAACCGTTGCAACAGCCCAGGCGCCAGCGGAAGAAGTTCCAGCGCCGCCAAGGGGAGTTTCTGAAAGATTTACACTTCTTGAAATCATAGGGGTTGGGCAACAATTACAAGCAACCGTGGAAGATAATAACACGGGACAGCGTCGCCGCATCACGGTTGGTCGTGAAATAGACGGGTTCCTTGTGCGGTCAATTTCTTTGGATGATGGTATTGTTTTTGAAAGGGACGGAATAACAGAAAGTCTTAACCTTGGACGGGCGAACTAGGGACCTGTAATGAGAGAGAACAACGCTTTTGAAAATAGTGATAAATCTGTGCCGGACGGGTTGGCTCTGTCCGCACAAAAAGATATAATAACATACCTTTTTTCAAACAATAATAAACTTCTTACCGGCCATCTTGGCGACATGGACACTGGCCGTGATACACAAAATCTTTTGGCTTATTTTTCGGGCGGCGAAATTATAATTTCACGAACCCATCGTTATGACGGTCGTGTTATTGCGTTTTTGGATTTGTTGCAAAAAGAAAAACGCAAAATGCGTGAACCTTTTTATTCTGATCTTGGGTTAATATCAGGAATATACAAAGCCCATGATTCCAAAACCTCTGGCGGCGTGCGAAGTGCACGTGATTATGACAATCAAATGCAAAAAGACTTTGTTGATATTGTCGCACGTGCCGCATCCATGAAGGCGTCAGATATTCACGTAGAGGTCGCAGACCAAACAACAATATATTTCCGTATAGACGGATCGGTGCAATCTGTTTTGGAATATAATTCTGCGTGGGGCGAATCATTTGTTCGTGCGGCATTTGCATCATCTGATCAATCATCATCAAACTATGCACAAAATGAATATCAGTCTGCACAAAAAGATGGGCGCACACCACTTCGTGGTACAAAAGATTTATATTTGCCGGCCGGCATCATGGGCATTCGTATGCAATTTGATCCAATTGCATTTGGTTCTCGTTATATGGTTATGCGATTGCTTTATGATAACCCCAGTGAAAACATAAAAACAGAACAAGAATTCGGCGAATATGAACAACGTCAATTGTTGCGCATGCGCGCATTTCCAACCGGACTTGTGGTTGTGGCGGGTCCGACGGGTTCTGGTAAA
>WQVP01000049.1 GCA_009785765.1 Alphaproteobacteria bacterium
CACGTGGCAAAGACGGATTCGGCGGTTCGTATTACGCATATTCCGACCGGCACCGTTGTAACGTCTCAGAACGAGCGTTCCCAGCATCAAAACAAGGCATTTTGCATGGCGATTTTACGGTCAAAAATATACGAAAAACAAAGGCTTGAGCAACAAAGTTCACAGGGCGCTTTAAGAAAGTCTATGGTGGGGTCGGGCGACCGTTCTGAAAAGATTCGTACGTATAATTTCCCGGAACAGCGTGTGACCGATCACCGAATAAAGTTAACGCTATATAAATTGGACGATATGTTGGCGGGTGGGCTGGCGCTGGATGAAATGATTGATGCATTGACCGCCGCAGATCAGCTGGAACAATTGTCCGCAATGTCATAAGGTTTGCGGGCGTTGCCGAATGGCGGCGAACCCGGAATCCATCCATGCGATTATATAAAAAAGCCCCGATTTCCGGGGCTTTTTTAAAATACAGAGTGGAATTCATGTTCCGACTCTGGTTCTTTTATAATGTTCGCAGGAAGCATGGTTTTTATAAGGCCTATGATATGTTCGCGTGCTTCTGGTGATAATTTCCAATACAAAGTTATAAGTTCCAATGTCTCCATCCGGGCCATCGGGTCGGATTCTGTGGGTTCGGATATGCGGTGAATAGATTTTTGGTCAGATGTTGCGCCCGATTTAAACATAGTATTATCAACGGGTTGTAGTGGAAGTCCGGTAAAGAAAAATGCTACGGGCGAATCCAGCGCCATGCCAATTTGGAAAAGTCTGGACACGGATATTCGGTTAATGGCTTTTTCATATTTCTGCATTTGCTGAAACGTGATTCCGCATTCATCAGCCAATGGTTTTTGCGTCATCCCAAGCATATTGCGGCGCATAGCGATTCTTGCGCCGACGTGTTGATCAATAGATGTTGGTGCGAATTTTGATTCGGATTTCATAATTTTGTGTCTCTTTATTTGTGGTTTGTGTGAATTATAAAGAAAGAATGGGGCGCATGTCAATATGAATGATAGGCCAATAAAAGACAAGAATAAAGACAAGAATAAAGTTAAAGTAAAATATTTTTACCGCCGCACGAATAAATTAAACAATTAATTTAACATTTATAAATATATTTTTGATTATACAAAATATTTTTAATTTTTTTTATATGCGCCAAACATCACCATTTTTCCCGGAATATAGGAATAAATCCTTATATAAAAAACAGCAATAAGGCCTATAATATATATTATGTGTACCAACAATAGGGGTGGTGTCAAAATGGCGGTATTTTGGGGTGTTTGGCGGATGTAGCGAGGTTTGGCGTGTAATAAAGATAGTAATCGGTCGGACTATGGTTTCGTAAACGTTTTTATTAAAAAATAAAAACAAATAAAAACAAGGACTTATAAATTTTTTTATAAAATTAAAAAATTTTTCCGAATTTATGTTTGTTTTCTAAAATTTTATTGCGCCTCGTGCAATTGTGTGTCTGTTTTTTGAAAATTTTCCAAAATTTCGCCGTTGGTGGTACGTGTGATTTTGTATAAATTTTTATGCATTTTAAAAAATTGTGAAACTTGCCCTATTCGCCCCATTCTGTTTTTTGTGTAAAAAATCATAAAATTGTCATTGGTTTGGCGTTCGGCTATGACCATTGGCAAACTGCATAAAATTTTTGACAATTTGCCATGTTGTATTTTTTATAACTATATATAGGGGCTTGGCACAGACTTTGTGCATCAGAGATGTTTTTGCGCTTGATGCTATATATTGACATGGGTAAATTTATTCATTGTGCCGAATTTGTCTGGGCCGTCTATCGGCGCCAGTGTGTTGTATTTGCGGGTCTTGGGGCCTGGGCGTTTTTTTATCTTGCTTTTGTATCATTTTATAGTATGGTATGAGACGAAAATGAGGCAAAAATGAACAAGGTGTACACCGACCGTCAAAATATGATTTCGGATTTTATAGCGGGCATGCCAGGCAGCCAAAGTGGTGCAATTGTTGCGCGCGTGGGGAAAGCGCTTGGGGGCCGGGCATCTCGTCCCACGATTTTGCGTGATATAGACGCTCTGCTTTCGTCTGGCGCAATTGCAAAGACCGGCGTGGGCCGTGCAACACGTTATTATATTGCGCACATTCCATCGCACGGCGGAAAATCATACCAAGAAAAAGACCAGATGATGTTGGACGTTTTGGATTCGGACGGCAATATAACGCCTGTGCAAATGACCAAGGCGGAAATTCATGCACGCGGCCTTTGGCATCGTGAAGCGTCGCTTTTTATCATTAATACGGACGGCTGGATTTTAACACAAAAACGCAGCCAGAATGTACATTTTAACCGCGGCAAATACGGCATTGTTGCAAACCATGTTCGCGCGGGTCAGACCTTGGTTGATGCAATTTTGGAAAAAGCGCGTGAAGAATTAGGCCTGGAAATCGATGAAAAAGAAATCAGATACATGGCATGCCAAAAGCGCGACGAAGGAAACAATAAACGATTTTCTTATATTTATTATATCAAAACAGGCGTGCGTGAATCCGATATTAATATTGACCCGTATTTGGCAACCGAATATCGTTGGTTTGGATTCCAAGAATTGTTCCAGAAAATGATGAACAACAGCGACGATACAGTGTTTGGGTACAATCCTATGTTTGTTGATGTATTCGGTGAACTGGTAAAAATTATTGGCAAAGACAATACGATAAATCACAGAAAAAATAAAGAATTTATAATGTGCGAAACGGCAGATGGCGTGATGTTGCCCGGCGTTATACACCGGGCAACCCGGCCCGCCAGCCGTATCGCAATATTTTTTGACGGATCGGGCGGTAATTTTTTCAAGACAACATATCTGTCCGATCTTGCCAATGAATTAAACGAGCGCGGTATTGATTTATTAAGCATAGATTCACGTGGTCGCGAACAAGAGGCCGTCTTTTACAAACAGATTGGAGGCCGGCGTGAACGCGCATTCGGCGGCATGAAATATGAAAATTTTGATGAATCTGTGAACGATGTCCAGGCCGCCGTGGAATATGTAAAAAGCGAAGGATATGCGGACGTTATTTTGATCGGTCATTCATTAGGTGCATCGAAAATAATGTATTACGAACGTATGCACGGCAATATAAAAAACATTATATTGTTGTCGCCCGCGGATATGATTTCTCGTTTTGTTGACAGGGTTGGCGAACGCGCGCCCGAACTTTTGGAGTTGGCGGCGAGAAATGTTATGGACGGAAAACCGTATGAATTAATAATTCCGCAATACTCGTCTGTGACTGTGAATACCTTGTTTCGCCCGGGCGGTAACGCCGATATTTTTCGTCTTGATCCGGCGCGGGCGCCCTGCTCACTTTCTTATACTGGCAAAGTTTTGATAATAATGGGCGCAAGCGACGGATTGGTTTATCGCGATTGGAGTCGCGAATATTTACAAGACCGGTTTATTCGCGCGTTCGGAAATACATATCCCGAGATAAAGGTCATAGAAAACGCAGACCACATGTACAAAGGATATGAAAAACAACTGGTCCGGGCGATTATGGAAAGTATATAATCCTTAAAAAAATACTTTTATTTTTTGTGGAATGTGTATATAATTGTGCAAATGATTAATAATGGTTGTGATTTTTTAAAAAGTAAAACGGGTACGCTCTGTATCCCGCAGAACTCTACACACACACACACACACACACACACACACACACAGATAACAATTCACTGTATTGAAAAGCAAAGCACCTGTTTGCCTAAGTGTAAACAGGTGCTTTGTTTATAAAAAACGGAGTATAAAATAATGGGACAGAGAATCAAATATCGTTTTGCAAAAATGCTTTTGGTGATTTTTGGATTTGTTGGTTTTTTTAACAAATCTGTGGCTTTTGCTATGTTTTTCAATAGGCCTCAGACCGCAACGCTTCATGCAAATGACAGAGTTTTCAGAACCGCTGATACAAACGCAAATATAACGGGCGTTCCAACTAATCGGTGTTTTCAAATTTGTTCTGGTGTATCAAACCTTCATCATGGACGTGCATTTGGGGCAAGCAATCCTGTGAGATACCACAGGCATTCTGGAAATGATTGTTTGTGTATTGCTGGTGGCGCCTCGGGAAATCCGTGTGGTGGTGCCCCTGCCAATGCGACATGCCTTAACATAGGTCCTACGTTTCCGGCTGCAAGAAATGATTTCAGAACAACAACCCAGTGCAACTTTTCATCATGCCAATGCGTA
>WQVP01000050.1 GCA_009785765.1 Alphaproteobacteria bacterium
ACTCACTACTCACTACTCACTACTCATTATTTATTTTACATATCCTTTTTTTCCTGCTATAAAATTATCATGAAAAAATTACTGACACTATCACTTGCACTTACACTATTTGCGCACAGCGCAAATGCAAACAATCCATTTTTTGGTGCGGACCATCAAAACCTGGTTATGTTTGCTGCGACCAAAGGCCTGTCATCAGGATGGCTTTTTCCAAACCCATTACAAGACAGACTTGTTCCATTCGCACAATTAAATTTTGCATACGCTGCACCAAACAGATTTATGAATTTATACGGCCGACAAAGCATAAATGTTAATGCTATGATTGGATTTGGCACATCGGTTGACCGGGAACATACAAACCATACTTCAAGTCCCGGACTGTCCGATCCGAACGGTATAAGATGGGATTGGCAAGACATCGCCAGCACTGCACAAATCATATACATGATGCAAGACGTCGCCCTGTTCCATGGCGGGCAATGGTATTTTGGCGTGGGTGCGGGCGGCGGTATGCAGCGCCACCAAACAGCCCGTGTATATTCAAAGTTGATATTTAATTTCCGCATGTTTTATGGACGAAAAATTAATGACAGCACACGTGCGGAATTATTTTTCTCTCACTTTTCCAATGGCTCTGTTACGGCTGATAATTTTTCATATAATTCAATTGGAATTGCACTCACACGCTCGTTCTAGTGTGTCATCCCGGAATTTTTAGAGCACAGCGAATAAAAATATCCGGGATCTGGAAAGGACAGGGAATTGGAAAATATAATCGCCGCTTTGCGGCGACTTTGTTTATTCTGCATTTTTCCTTTCCAGATCCCGCATAAAATTACTTCGCCGCAAGCGGCTTTGTAATTTTTGCGGGATGACAACCCTATTTCCCAAACTTTCCAGACCTTGGAAATCCGATTGGCAAGTTATACCCCTGATTCGCACGCTTTGTCAGCCACGGCGCCCAGTCATCCAGCATAGTCGTGCCACGACCCGTCGTCCATCCAAAACCGGTCGCTTTGTCAAAGAACATGACGTCCATTACATACGTACGCTCTGCGTTATATTTTTGTAAAATAACGCCTTTGCCACGTGCCATTTCTGGAATTTCGTCCGTTTTAAATATCAGTAATTTATCATTGCTTCCAACAATTGCGGTGTATTCGCCTGAAACCGGCACAAACAATGTGGCAGGCGCTTTCGCATCAACATTCATAACGCTTCGGCCGGATTTTGTTTGCGCCAAACAATTTTCGCCAGATACTATGAATCCTGTGGCCTTTTTATTTACCAATAAATATTTGGCACCCATATCCAAAACAAAGCATGAAATAATATCGCCATCAATATCGGCCATCATACGAACCGATTCGCCGTGACCACGTGCACCAGGCAAAGTATTCGCAGCAAACGTAAACATTTTGCCCATGCTTGTGAATACATTTATCTTGTCCGTTGACTGTGCATGGAATGCGGTTTGTAATTCATCACCTTCTTTGAACTTCATATCCAAAGCCGATAAATCAAGATGTCCCTTTGCCGCACGTATCCAGCCCATATTGGAAAGTATTATGGTCATAGGCTCTTTTTCAATAAATTCGTCCGCATTAATTGCAACCTCGTCCGCATCACTTGCCGCCCAAGTTGTACGGCGCCGGCCCACAGCGGATTTTTTATCATAGGCCTTTTTAACCTCCAAGAACCATTCTTTGATTTGCTCGTTTTGTAATTCGTCTGATTTTAAAAGTGCGTTTAATTGTTTTTGTTCCGCACGCAATGCCTTGTCTTCTTTTTTAATTTCCATTTCTTCCAATTTACGCAATTGGCGAAGACGAGTATTTAAAATAGATTCGGCCTGTAAGTCTGTTAAATTAAATTCTGCGATTAAAACGGCTTTGGCATCGTCTTCGGTGCGAATAATTTCAATCACCCGATCAAGATTTAAATATACAACCAACAGTCCGCCCAAAATTTCAAGACGACGGGCAATATTGGAAAGACGGAAATTTGTACGCCGGCCCAAAACAATTCTTTGATGCACTATGAATTCGTTTAACACGTCGCCAATCTTCATAACTCTTGGACTTCCGGTGGAATCAATAACAGTAAAATTCATATTAAAGCGTGATTCCAAATTCGTAGTCTGAAACAAATGCGCCATCATTTTATCCAGCGAAATATTACGTGTTTTCGGCGTTATGACTATGCGAATATCTTCGGTGGATTCATCAACTATGTCGTCACAAAGTGGTAATTTTTTCGCATCAATCATAGTTGCGATTTGTTCAACCAGCGCAGACTTTGTAATACCATACGGTATTTCAGTTATAACAGCCTGTGATTGTCCGTGTGATAATTCTTCGGCATTCCAACGCGCACGCATGCGAAACGCACCACGTCCAGTTTCATAGTTTTTAATAATTTGTTCGGCTGAATCAATTAAAATACCGCCGGTTGGAAAATCTGGACCAACCATTTTTTTCATAATCTGTGCGGTGGTTGCATCCGGTTTATCTATGACCAGTGCAAGCGCATCACAAACTTCGCTTACATTATGAGTTGGAATATTCGTTGCCATACCAACCGCAATTCCCATACCGCCATTCGCCAAAAGATTTGGAAAAGCGCCCGGCATAACAACCGGTTCAACAGTCGTTCCGTCAAAATTTGGCACCATATCAACACTGTCTTCGTCCAGCCCGTCCATCAGCATCATCGCCGCCGGCGTCATTTTTGATTCAGTATATCGGTGCGCAGCAGCCGGATCACCGTCAATATTTCCAAAATTACCCTGGCCGTCTACCAACGGATAACGCACGGAAAAATCCTGTGCAAGGCGTACCATAGCATCATAAATAGATGAATCGCCGTGCGGATGATAAGAACCAAGAACGTCGCCCACAACTTTGGCTGATTTACGATATTGTGAATTTGGCATCAAGCGATTCCGCATCATAGTATAAACAATGCGGCGATGAACAGGCTTTAAACCATCACGAACATCAGGCAACGCACGGGCCACAATAGTAGACACCGCATACGTCAAATACCTGGATGACAAAGCATCAGATAAGGTTTGCGATTCTATATTCATATTAATATCGGTTGATTTTGGACTCATAGCGACGCATAAGTTATTATATCGGCAAAAAAATTGCAAGACATTTTATAACAGCAGGTCTTGACAAATCATTAATATCGTCTATAATAACCTGAATAAAGGAATAAAAACCAATGAGCAAAGCAAAAATTAAATTCATAGAAACCCATGCACCGGCCGAATTTGAAAAAATTGTACGAATTGGGCAAAAGCTTAAAGACAAGCAAAACTGGCACAAAGCCAACCTTGGCGTATCTTATCCATTGCATTATCTTGGCGGCAAAAAGGCCTATCTTTTTGGCGCAGAGAATTTTTATAATTATTATCTTGAACTCAAAACCGCACAAAGACTGAGCGATGCTGAACTTGAAAAATCCAAAAAAGAAATATCAGAGACCAAAGATGAATACAATTTTGCGCTTGACCATGGATATGGATGGGCCGTGTTTTTACATAAGCAAGACCAACAACTTCATACGCCAAATACAATACGCAATAAAAATAAAACAGGCTCTGTAATTAAAACAGTCGCAACATGCGCCGCCGCATACACAATATTAACAACCGCCGTATTTTTCGGAGCCAACCAATATATGCCAACCATCAAAGAGTGTCCAGACAGTACAGAAAAAAATGGATCTTGGACATGGAAATATCCAAAATGGCATGCAGCCGGCGCCGAATTCCTATGGGACCAGGCCACGCGTGCAAAACAAAAATTATTACCAAATAACGTCCGGGAAACACGATACGGAAAATAAAATTTGCGATTTTCCTTGCTATTTTGCGGGATATATTATATAAAGTATGCAATTAACTGACAAATCCTTAAAAGGGGGTGATAAAACATGGTCAAAGTATTGGTACGCGATAACAACGTAGAACAAGCATTACGTGTCGCAAAACGCAAATCCCAAAAAGAAGGATTACACCGTGAAACCAAAGAACGTCAGCGTTATGAAAAACCGACGACAAAACGCAAACGTTTAAAAGAAGAAGCGGTCCGAAAAGAAAAAAAACGCCAATCCAAACAAAGAATGGTATTTGGATTTTAATCAGCGAGCAATGAGTAATGAATAGTGAGTAATGGGTTCGG